>JAFEBR010000232.1 GCA_018242565.1 Planctomycetota bacterium
AGGGACTCCTCAAAGACCATCCGGAACTTGAGGAAGCGGTCTCTGAACTGACCGCGGAAGAGGCTCTGGACGGCGGGGGCCATCTCTCGCTGGTGACTCGGGATGCCCCTCTGCCCCGGGGCGAATACACGTCCAGCCTGCCAATCTCGGCCTCAGCCCGGACCGTCGATGACACCTCCATGCGGAGTTCCAATCGCTCCGCTTTCGACTTTCTCAACCCGGCGGCTCCTGAATTCATTGTATCGCTGATCGCGACAGAACATCCGCAGGCAATCGCCTTAATTCTGTCGTTTCTGCCACCGGCCTTGTCGGCCGGTGTCGTCTCGCAACTCCCCACCGAAGTGCAAATCGAAGTCGTGCGACGGCTCGCCACCTTGGAACCCATTCACCCCGACGTCGTTAAAGATATCGAACAGGGACTGCGAGCTCGTATGCAGGCTCGCCTGCAGGCACGACACGACAAACCACAAGAAATCTCGCCGGACGGCATTTCGACAGTGGCCCAGTTGCTCAGTGCCTCGGATCGCCCCACCAATCGCGAGATTCTCCGGAACCTGGAATACGAGAACCCGGAACTGGTCGAAAAGATCCATCGCCAGATGTTTGAATTTGACGATCTGCTGCAACTCGATGACACAACGTTGCGCCGGCTGTTCAATCAAGTTGATCCCGCCTACTGGGCCCTGGCACTTAAGGGAGCGTCTGAAGACATGAAACTGAAAATCATGTCAAAACTCTCCCGTCGCTCGGCCAATCTGCTGGTCGAAGAACTGCAATACCTGGGCCCGGTTCGGCTCAGCGACATCGAAACAGCACAACAACAAATTGTCGACATGATCCGCCATCTCGATGATGCCGCTGTTCCGCATCCTGAGGTCGCGGGCTTAGCCACGTAGGCGAACACTTTCTCATCTGACGATTCCCGACGTGCCCCATGATGACCACCGATTCTGCACGAGTGATCAAAGCCCGCTCGCCACGGCCAGCCAGCGCAGTGGCATTCAATTTCGACGACCTGCGGAAGCAATGTGACGACTACGCAGCCCATTCCCGGGCGGCCGCCGAACAAATCTTGGCCGAGGCCACCGCCGCCGCCGAAGAAATCCGCCGTCAGGCTTATGCCGAAGGCTATCAAGTCGGTCAGGCCGAAGGCCAGGCCGCCGCCGAGCAAGCCGTGGAGTTGCGGGCGACTCAAATTGCCGTCTCCCAGGCTGACGCAAAAATCCAAACCGCGCTTCCCGCACTCAATGAATCGGTGCGGGCCCTGCAACTCGAACGAGACCGCTGGCTGACCAGTTGGGAGGCAGCCGCTATCCGTTTGTCTGCCGCCATTGCCGAAAAAATCATCCGCCGGGAACTGGAACGGAATCCCCTTACCAGTCGGGACATGATCCAGGAAGCCCTGGAACTGGCCGCCGGGACCGCCACGGTGCAGGTCCGCTTGAACCCACAGGACTTCGCGGTGCTGCAGGATCATGGACAGGACAGTTTCCGAAACCTGACAACGGGCAGCGGCACCGAGTTTCATCCTGATCCCGCCATCAGTCCCGGTGGTTGCGTCATCGAAACGCGACATGGCGTCGTCGACGCTCGACTGGAAACCCTGATCGACCGCATCACCCAGGAACTTCTGGGGACCGCATAAGGCAGGTCGCGCTCTCGCGTGCCTGATTCGTTCCACACCCCCACACGTTTGACCTCGCGTTCATGACCGCACTCGCTGAACAGATTCGCCGGATCCTGCCGGTCGCCTTGACCGGAACAGTCCAGAAGATTGTGGGCTTGACCGTCTCTGTGGCCGGCTTTCCAGCCCCTCTGGGTTCGGTGTGTTCGATCAGCCGAGAAAACGGAGATCCGATCCGGGCAGAGGTGATTGGGTTTCACAACGAAGAGACATTGATTCTGCCGTACGGCGATTTGACCGGGATTCGCCGCGGGCATCTCGTCAAACTAACGCAATCGGCTCCGGGAATTCGGGCGGGCGAGCGACTGCTGGGGCGCGTCCTCGATGGCCACGGCCGGTTTCTCGATCAACTCCCGCCCCCTCCATTACCGCACCGGGTCGAACTCTTCGCAACTCCCGTTTCGCCACTTCGGCGTCCGCGCATCGATTCGCCTATCGGTACGGGCATACGCGTCATCGATGCCCTGCTCACCTGCGGCAAAGGGCAGCGACTGGGAATTTTTGCCGGTTCCGGTGTGGGCAAGAGCGTTCTGTTGGGGCAAATCGCCCGGCACAGTACGGCCGATGTGAATGTGGTCGTTCTCGTGGGTGAGCGAGGACGCGAAGTCCGCGAGTTTCTCGAAAAGAACCTGGGCCCGGAGGGATTAGCCCGCAGCGTCGTGGTGGTCGCCACCAGCGACGAACCGGCCCTCACCCGTTTGCGTGCCGCATATGTCGGGACTGCAATCGCCGAGTACTTTCGAGACCAGGGTCGGGATGTTCTCCTGATGATGGACAGTGTCACCCGGTTCGCCCTCGCGCAACGCGAAATCGGGCTGGCTGCTGGCGAACCACCGACCACTCGCGGCTATCCCCCCAGTGTCTTCTCGCTGCTGCCCCGTCTGCTGGAACGGAGTGGCAAGACCGACCTCGGCAGCATCACCGGACTCTATACCGTCCTGGTGGAATCCGATGATGCCAATGAACCGGTCTCGGACGCCGTGCGCGGGATTCTCGATGGCCACATCATGCTGTCTCGACGTCTGGCCAACCAGGCGCACTGGCCGGCGATCGACGTACTCTCCAGCGTCAGTCGCACCATGCCCGATGTCGTCTCGGCAGAACAGTGTCAACACGCCGATCGTCTGAAACAACTTCTGGCGGCCTACCAGGAATCACAGGACCTGATCGACATCGGTGCTTATCAGACCGGGTCCAATCGGCTGGTCGATACCGCCATCGCCATGAGAACCGAAGTCCTGAATTTTGTCCGCCAGGGAATGACCGAGCACATTGACCTGCCTGCGGCGATCGCCGAGTTGGCGAGGCTGAACCGACTTTCGGAGCAGATCCCCCACAAGCCCGCTCCATAAACACTGACCAGTCGCTCGGGGCGGACCGTCACCCCAGGCCTGACCGCGTTCTCGCATCCTGACAATCTCGTGCCCAATGAAGCCGTATGAATTCTCACTCGAGTCGGTGCTGAAGTTGCGTTGCCATGAGCGCGACATCTGCCGCCAGGATCTGGCCCGCCGGTTGGGCCAGGATCAATTGCTGGCCGATCAGCGTGCGGCGCTGGAGGCCACCCGCCTGACACAATTCAACGAACTCAGAAGCCTGGAAGAGGGAGGCCGCGGAGTCAACATCGAGGCCAGCACGTCACGTCGGTCCTACGTCGAGCGACTGAACAGCGAACTGCAGGTCATCGATGCAAACCGCGCGGAACTCGCGGCTCAGATTGAAGCCAGCC
>JAFEBR010000233.1 GCA_018242565.1 Planctomycetota bacterium
CGCGTATGAGAACCGGGCAACGTCAATAAGTCGGAGGTGATTTCATCGGCGATGCGTGACCCGGGGGGAATGTCGTACGGGGACTGTTCCGAGGGGGCTGCGGGCCCGGCGGTCGTCGCGGGAGCGGTGCTGTCAGCTTTGGGCGGCAGTGCCTGGAGCGGAACCTGCTCGCGGATCAGCCGTGCCAGGCCGGCGACCGTGGGGGTTTCAAACAGTTGCCGCAGTGTTAAGGTCACCCCCAACTGGTCTCGCAGGCGGGCGAGCAGTTGCGCCGCCAGCAAGGAATGGCCACCCAGCAGAAAGAAATTGCCGGTGACACTGACGTGTTCCAACCCGAGCAGTTGGGACCAGATCTGCGCCAGTCGCGCTTCCAGTGCGTCGCGGGGAGCCAGGTACTGGCTGTCGGACTGGCTGTCGGACTGATCGGGCACGCTGACATCGGGGAGCGCTCGGCGATCCACCTTGCCATTGGGAGTCAGCGGGAATTCCGGCAGGGGCACAAAGACCGCGGGAAGCATGTAGTCGGGCAGGCGGGATTGCAGAAAACTTCGCAAATCGGCTGGTGCGGGCGTACCCGTCGTCGGCCCGAGCAGGAACGCCACGAGTCGCCGGTCGCCCGGTCGATCTTCGCGGAGTACCACGACGGCGCGTGAAATCTGGGGATGCGTTTCGAGCACCGCCTCGATTTCTCCCAACTCGATGCGGAACCCCCGCAACTTCACCTGGTGATCGGTCCGCCCCAGGCATTCCAGGGTGCCGTCGGCGCGCCAGCGGGCCAGATCGCCGGTGCGGTAGCAGCGCGCGTCCGCGGTACTCGAGAACGGGTTTGGGACAAATTTCTGAGCGGTCAACTCGGGTTGGTGCAGATAGCCCCGGGCGACCCCCGTACCGCCGATGTAGAGTTCTCCCGCGACCCCCACGGGCACCGGGTGTCCGAGTTGATCCAGCACGTAGACCTGAGTGTTCGCGATGGGACGGCCGATACACAGGGACGAGGCGTCGGGGGTGATGCGGGCGACGGTGGACCAGATCGTCGTCTCGGTGGGGCCGTACAGATTCCAGAGTTCGCCACAGCGGGGCAACAGGGCGTCGGCCAGTTTCCGCGTCAGCGCTTCGCCCCCGCAGAGCAATTTCAGACGGCGGTCGCCTGTCCACCCGGAATCGATCAGCAACTGCCAGGTGGCGGGAGTGGCCTGCAGCACGGTCGTCCCGGAGTTCCGGATGAGGGCTTGCAGCAACTGGCCATCGGTGGCGGTTTCCCGGTCGGCGATCACCACCCGGGCACCCACCGTCAACGGGAGAAACAGTTCCAGGGCGGCGATATCAAACGACAGTGTGGTCAGCGCCAGCAGTGTCTCGGTCGACTGCAATCCCGGTTGACGCTGCATCGACCACAGAAAATTCGACAGAGCGCGGTGTTCAATCAACACCCCTTTCGGGCGACCAGTGGAACCCGACGTGTAAATCACGTAAGCGAGGTTGTCGGCTGATCCCCGGGGGGCAGGGTTCTGGTCGCTGAAGGTCTCCCGATTCGCCTGGTCCAGGCACAGGGTGCGGGCTGTGTGAGCGGGCAGCGTGCCGAGCAGCGATGACTGTGTCACCAGCACCGGCGGTTGGCTGTCTTCGAGAATGGCTGCGATCCGCGCGGCCGGATACGCCGGGTCGAGCGGAATGTATGCGGCACCCGCCTTGAGGATCCCCAGCAGTGCCACGAGCATGTCGGCTGAGCGATCGATGTAGAGTGCCACACAGACTTCCGGGCCCACGCCCCACTCGATCAGGCAGTGCGCCAGTTGATTGGCCCGCGCATTGAGTTCCCGATACGTCAGCCGCATAGCGCCGGCGACGACGGCGAGTTCCGCGGGTCGGTCGCAGACCTGGCGTTCGAACAAGGCTGGAAGACAGAGTTCTGCGGGGCGGACCGTGGCCGTGTCGTTCCACTCGATCAGCAATTGGTGCTGCTCGGCTGCCGTGAGCCAGGGGAGGTCGGTGATGGGCTGCTGGACATCCGCCACGAAGGCCGTCAGCAGAATCTGAAAATACTGCACCAGGCGTTCGATGGTGGATGCCGTGAACAGATCGGTGTTGTACTCCAGAGCACCGCGGAGTTGGCCGGCCTGTTCCTGGAATGCGAGGGTGAGGTCGAATTTGGCCGTCTGCGTGTGGCACGGCAGGGGCTGTGCCTGCACACCCGCCAGGTCCAGAGGGCGGGTGGGTGTGTTCTGCAAAGTCAGCATGACCTGGAACAGCGGACTGTGGCTCGGGTCGCGCGTGGGCTGGAATTCGGCGACCAGTTTCTCGAACGGCAGGTCCTGATGGGCATAGGCATCCAGGGTCACGTCTCGGACCCGCTGCAGGAGTTCGCGACAGGTGGGCTGGCCGGACAGATCGGTGCGCAGGACGAGCGTATTGACGAAGAATCCAACCAGTCCTTCGAGATCGTGATGATTGCGGCCGGCGGTCGCCGTGCCGACGACGATGTCTGTTTGTCCGGAGTAGCGAGACAGCAGCAACTGCCAGGTCGCCAGCAGGACCATAAACAGGCTGGCGCTTTCCTGCCGACTCAGGCGGTGGAGTGCCGCGGTCAGTTCGGACTCGATGATCAGTTCGCGGACTGCGCCTCGATAGGTCTGGCGGGCAGGCCGAGGAAAGTCGGTGGGCAATTCCAGGAGCGCGGGGGCGCCTGCCAACTGCCGCTTCCAGTAAGTCAGTTGGCGTTCGAGCAGCGGGCCCTGCAGCACGGCGCGTTGCCAGGCGGCGTAGTCAGTGTATTGAATGGGCAGGTCGGGCAAATCTGGCTCAGCGCCCGCGACGAGTGCGGCATACCAGGCACCCAGTTCACGGGTCAGGACTCCCATCGACCAGCCATCGGAAGCAATGTGATGCATCGTCACAGCCAGCACATGGTCGTGGTCGGCGATCTGCCAGATTCGGGCCCGCAACGGCAGGTCGTGTTCCAGATCGAACGGTCGCGCGACCTCGGCCGCTAGCTGCTCGTGCCACAGGGCATCGCGGGCGGGGCTCGGCACGTGGCGCAAGTCGGTGACGGTTAACTGCCAGTCCGGATCATTTGCGATCCGCAGTTGCGGGCGGCCATCGACCGTCGTGAACCGGGTTCGCAGGGTGTCGTGACGCTGGATCACGGCGTGCAGACTGCGTTCCAGGCTGTCGCTGTCGAGCGGTCCCGTAAGTCGCAAAACCCAGGGGATGTTGTAAGCCGCCAGGCGGGATTCCCATTGATCGAGAAACCAGAGCCGTTCCTGGGCGAAGGACAATGGTCGCTCTGACTGCGGCACCAGGGCGGGTAGCGCCGCGGATGCATCGGGTGCATCGGCGTCTGCCAGCAGCCGTTCGATGGCGCGGGCCAGGCTGGCGATCGTGGGCGCTTCAAACAGGACCCGCACGGGCACTGTCACAGAGAACGCCTGGCGAATTCGCGAGATCACCTGGGTGGCGAGCAGCGAATGCCCCCCCAGTTCAAAGAAATTGGCCTCTCGGCTGAGTGGTCCGCACGCCAGGACGCTCTCCCAGATGGCGGCGATGATCTCTTCGTGTGGAGTCTGCAGCACCTGTTCGCTGTCTGCCGGGAGACTCGAGGCGGGGGCCGGCAAGGCCTGTCGGTTCAGCTTGCCGTTAGCTGTCAGGGGGAGTTCGGACAGGAACACGAAACTGGCCGGGAGCATGTAATCGGGCAGGGTCCTGGCCAGGCCGGCGCGGATCTCGGCGGCCGTGGGGCGGGCGCCGGCGGTCGGTACGATGTAGGCCACCAGCGATTTGGCGGCGGGACTCTCTTCGCGCAGGACGACGGCGGCCTGCTGGACCTGCGCCTGCTGGCGGAGCGTGGCTTCAATCTCTCCCAGTTCAATCCGGAAGCCGCGCAGCTTGATCTGCTGATCGAGTCGCCCTAGAAATTCGAGTTGGCCGTCGGCTTGCCAGCGGACAAGATCCCCCGTGCGATACGCCCGGCAACGACCCTGGCCGGGAAGGTCGAGGGTGACGAATTTCTCTGCGGTCAATTCGGGGCGGTTCAGGTAACCGAGCGCCAATCCGTCGCCGGCCAGATACAACTCGCCCGGGACCCCCACGGGGACCGGTTGTTGCGTGTCATCGAGAACGAATGCCTGGGTGTTGGCGATCGGCCGGCCGATGGGGAGGGCATTGAGATCCGCCGGGAGTTGACCGGGAATCGGATACGTACAGGCAAACGTCGTGCATTCGGTCGGACCGTAGCCGTTGATCAGGTCGTGCTGGGGATACAGCGAGCGAAAGCGTCGGACATGATCAACCGACAGCGCTTCGCCACCGATCAGCAGGTGTGGCACATCCGACAGCATGTCGGGTTGCAGATCGACGATGGTGTTGAAGAGCGACGAGGTCAGCCACAAGCAGGTGATCTGCTGTTCGTGGAGCACGACGGCCAGGTCTTCAAAGACCGGGACACGAGGTGCATAGATCACGCAGGTGGCGCCATGCAGTAACGGTCCCCACAGTTCCAGAGTGGCCGCATCAAAGGCGGGGGAGGCCAGCATCAGAAATCGTTGCCGGTCTGAGAAGGGGACATAGGTTGCACCGATGACCAGCCGCACGATGGCCCGGTGGGGTACCAGGACCCCTTTCGGCTGACCGGTCGAGCCCGAGGTGTACATGATGTAGGCCAGACGCTCGCCCCCGGCGCTGCCAGCGGGGGGTGTGACGCTGGCCGTGGTTGTCAGGGGTTGATCGAGGCAGAGCGTCGGAATGTCGACGTCGCCGAGGTCAGCCAGGTCGCGGGAGTGCGTGAGCAGCAACCGGGCACCGCTGTCGGCTAACAGGAATCGCAGCCGATCGCGCGGCGCGAGTGGATCCAGCGGCACATAGACGCCACCGGCTTTCAGAATGGCGAGGATGCCGACGACCAGTTCGAGCGAGCGATCGAGGCACAGCGCGACGGGGGTGGCATGGCCGACCCCCCGGGCCTGCAACTCGGCCGCGAGGCGATCACTGCGGTCATCCAGGGCGGCGTAGGTGAGTGAGACTGCGCCAGCGATCAAAGCGATTGCGTCGGGCGTGGCCTGCGCCCGGGCCCGAAACAGATCTTCCAGCGCGGCCTCTCGGGGGAATGCGGCTGTGGTCTGGTTCCAGTCCTGGATGACCTGTCGTTGCTCGGCGATCGTCTGGAGTGGCAGTTGATCGATGACCTGTTGTGGATCGGCCACGAAACTGGCCAGCAGTGTCTGGTAGTGACCCAGCAGTCGCGACATGCTCGAGGACTCGAACAGATCGGTCGCGTATTCCAGTTCGAGTTCAATCCCGTCAGGCGTTTCCGTGGCGATCAGTGTCAGATCGACCTTGGCCGACTGTTGCGGTAAATGGGGGCGAGTGACGGCAATGTCTGGCAGATGCAATGCGGGGGGCGCGGTGCTCTGCAGGACGAACAGGACCTGCACCAACGGGTGCCGGCTGGTGTCGCGGTGCGGATGCAGAAGAGCGACCAGTTTTTCGAACGGCATGTCCTGGTGGGCGTAAGCCCCCAGCGTCACGGTCTTCACTCTCTGCAGCAGTTCGCGCACCGTGGGATGCCCGGACAAGTCGGTCCGCAAGGCCAGCGTGTTGACGAACAGCCCGACCAGTCCTTCCAGATCGGCGTGTGTCCGACCGGCGATCGGAGTTCCGACGAGCAGGTCTGTCTGTCGGGCATAGCGGGCTAACAGAACTTTCCAGGCCGCCAGCAATGTCATGAACAAGGTCGCGCCCTCGTCGCGACTCAAATTGTGCAGTTGCCGGGTGAGGCAAGCGGGGATCACGGTTCGATGCGAGGCACCGCGGTAACTTGCCTGGGCGGGCCGCCGATAGTCGGTGGGCAAGTCGAGGACGGGGGGCACCCCGGCCAATTGCTGCTGCCAATACGCGGTCAACGGAACCTGTTGGTGATCGTGCCAGCGCTGCTGCTGCCAGAGGGTGTAATCGGCGTAGGTGACAGGGAGTGCGGGCAAGTTCACCGGACTGCCCGTGACGTGTCCTTGATAGAGGGAGCCGAGTTCGCGCTCGAAGACTTCCTTTGACCAGCCATCCGATGCGATGTGATGAATCACCAGCAGCAGCCCGAACTCGTCATCGGCCAGTTGCCAGAGGGTGCCCCGCAACATCAGGTCTTGTGAGAGATCGAAGGGGCGTAGCACTTCGACCAATGCTTGCTCTCGGACCATCGACTCGCGCTGGGTGCCAGGTGCGGCGCGCAGGTCGATTCGTAACAGGCTAAATGAACGTTCATCGGTGCTGGCCTGAAATTGTCCGCCGGCTGTCTCTTGAAAAATTGTTCGCAGCGGGGCGTGCCGTCGAATCAGCGTGCGCAGGCTGTCTTCCAGGGCGGCGACAGCGAGGGGCCCCTGTAACCGGTACCACGCGGGAATGTTGTAAAACGCGCTGCGTTGTTCCAGTTGGTCGACAAACCACAGGCCCTGCTGCTGGAACGACAGGGGTACAGGCTGGCCCACGGCGGCGCGGGGAATGGGCCCCGACCCGGTGGCGGTGGGATCGGCGGCTTGCTGCCGGGCGACTTCAGCCGCCAGCTGCGCGATGGTCGGAATCGTGAGCAACCGGTGCACCGGGATGTCGACCGCCAGCGTCATGCGCAGTCGGCTCGACAGGCGCATGGCCAGCAGCGAGTGGCCACCCAGTTCCAGAAACGAATCGTGCACGCCCACCACGGTCCGACCCAGCAGGTCGCACCACATGTCGGCCAGTGCCATTTCCAGCGGCGTGCGGGGGAGCACTGTCTCGGCGCGTTGGACCTGATCGGGTTTGGGAGCCGGGAGTGCCGCGCGATCGACTTTGCCATTTCGGGTCAGTGGCAAAATTGGCAGGAACACCAGCGCGTCAGGAACCATGTAGCCTGGCAGCGCGGCCTGCAATTGCTGACGGAGCTGGGGGGCGGTCGGTGCGCTCGCGGCGTTTCTGGTCACAAGATAACCGACCAGCGTCGGCTGGCCTGGTCGATCTTCGCGCAACACGACGACGGCTTCTTTTATGGCCGGGTCCCGCAACAGGGCCTGTTCGATTTCTCCCAATTCGATGCGATACCCGCGGATTTTTACCTGTGAATCGAGGCGACCCAGGAATTCCAGTTCCCCATCGTCTCGCAGCACGACGGCATCTCCCGTGCGGTACATGCGGGCCGCGGGATCGGCGGAAAATGGATCGGACAGAAATCGCTGGGCCGTCAGATCGGGGCGGTTCAGGTAACCCCGGCCCACACCCGCTCCGCCGATGTATAACTCACCGGCGACTCCGGCCGGCACCGGTTGTTGTTGCTCATCAAGCACGTAGAGGTGGGTGCTGGCGATGGGCCGTCCGATGGGAATTGGGCCCTCGTCGGAGAGGTCGGGGCGAACTTCAAAGACACAACAGCCGACGGTCGTTTCGGTCGGACCGTACTCATTGATGAACCGGGCCCGCGGAAACACTCGGCGCCAGGTTTTCAGGTGTGCGGCGGTCAGGGCTTCGCCACCGATGACAAATGCCAGTTCCTGATCGACCGGCACGGCGTGTTCAATTTCGTCAGAGAGTGCGGCGAGGTAGGCGGGGGTGATTTTGACCAGGCTGAACGCGGAATGGCTCAGCAGGTCGCGGGCCAGCATCGTGAGCTGATCGTGTTCAGGATACAGCGTGACCGTGCGACCGCTGACCAGCGGACACCACAGGCTGGTCACGGTGGCATCGAAGCTGATGGAGGTGTTGACGGGGGCTCCGCGTCCCTGTGCCACCCGGTAATACTGGCAGGCCCAGTCGAGATAGTTGATCACGTGGCGGTGTTCGAGCAGCACCCCTTTGGGGCGGCCTGTCGAGCCGGAGGTGTAAATCACATAAATGAGATTGTTGGCACGGGCCTCGCACTCTGGTTTGGCGGTGCTGGCGTGCGACAGTTCGGTCCATTCCGGACGCAGGCACAGAACCTCGGCGTGCTGCCGGGGCACGCGCGATTCTGTCGCCGGGTGCGTCAGCACGATGCCGATCTGGGCGTCGTGGAGCAGGTACTCCAGGCGTTCGGCGGGATCGCGGGGATCGAGCGGGACATAGGCGCCCCCCGCTTTGAGGATACCCAGCACGGATATGACCAGATCCAGCGATCGTTCCTGACAGACCCCGACCAGACTCTCGGGGCCCACGCCCCGCTGTTGCAGAACGTGAGCCAGTTGATTGGCCCGCCGATCCAGTTCGGCATAGGTCAACTGACCGTCGTGCGATACCACGGCCAGTGCGTCCGGAGTGGCGGAGACGTGGGCCTCGAATAACTCGTGAACACAACCAGGTTGAGTCGGAAGGGGAGCCGTGGTTGTCGCGCCACTTCCATGAGGCAGGGGGCCTGAGCGCGGCGAGGCAGTCCCTGGTTCGGCGGTCGCCGGGTATGGAGGCTGGGGCACGGTCGCGTCGGAAAACACCGGTAACGTCATGTCAGTCGATCAGTGCGCAGTGCGAGAATCAACGTTCGTCTGGCCAGCATGAGTCGGACGACTCGCGCGGTTCCACCCCTGACACGATCCCTGGATTTCAAGCTGACCTGGGAAGGATCGCAGGTGGTGTCAAACGGAAGTCTGGTGGATCAATATGCCCTGCTTTGCACCATGAAAACTTCGTTCACGTTGGGAAGGATTCTGCCCTGTGGTGGTATTCTACGAAAAAACAGCGAGCAAGACTACGGTTCTGTCTGAGACAATGTGCGGAATCGGGGGCTCGGCGCTCGTGATGCTGCGGAAAAAATGGACAATTGCGAATGCGCCTCGTTTTCGACCAGGTTCGTTCAAGGCTGGTATATTTTGAGGTCGAAATAATAGGTGTCGGGGATTTGGCACCCCGCTTGATGGGGACGTCTCTTAGCAGCAATTCGAGACGTCCCCCCTTTTTTTTTTCTTCGTGGATCGTTCCGCTGATCCAACGCGGGATGTGGGCGTGTGCGACAGATTTAGCCCAACTTCCCCAGGTCGAGTCCGAAAACCGGAATTTCAATAATTTTTCGGTAGGGTTTTTGACGTAAGTCCTTTTGCGTCGGTGGCCGTGGGGTCGGATTAATCCGAAAACGCGATGTAGTGGA
>JAFEBR010000234.1 GCA_018242565.1 Planctomycetota bacterium
AAGGCCCGGGGTTACGGGAATGGCGAAGTGCTGCTGCTGGCCGAGCAGGGACTGCTCCTGATTTTGTCGGAACAAGGGGAGCTGGCGCTGTTGAAGGCGTCGCCCGAGCGGCACACCGAGTTGTTCAAAATTGCTGCCATTAAGGGCAAGACCTGGAACCATCCTGTGGTGGCCCGTGGCAAATTGTTCGTCCGCAATGGTGAGGAAGCGGCCTGTTATGAATTACCGCGGATCGATCAGGAGAGTTCGTCCGCGGCGGTTGAGGAAAATTAGGAATTCGTGGTGTGATGTCTGTGTGGAATCGTGTGTTTGAAGTGGCCCGGTCTCAATGGGCCTCGCTGGATGGCTCGATCCTTCTGGTAGGGTGTGCGGCCGGTTTGTTTGTGGTCTGGGCGTGTGTCAGTCGACTTCGGAGCACTCTGGACATGCGCCGGTGGCGCGCGGCTGTCGATCTCTACGCCGAACGCCAGTTGCTGGACAGTGCGAATCAGATTTCGAAAAACAGAGCGGGAACTTGCGCGTGATGAATGTTCGTTACCGATTGTCAATTCACGGTCTCCCCGAGAGCTTTCGTCTCGTTCGCGTTCTGTTCGCGAATTCGGGCGCAGGCGGTATTTCGCGTGGCCTGCTGAGCTGCCTGCTGCTCGTCTTTGCCGGGTGCGGCGCCGGCGGTCCGCCCCCCGGGCCACCGCAGTTTCCGCCCCCCGAAGTGCAGGTCAGCCTGCCGATTCAGGGTGAAGTCACCGATTACGTGGATTTCCCCGGACGGATCGAAGCGGTGAACTCCGTCGAGGTTCGGGCGCGCGTGACAGGCTACCTCGAAAAGGTGCATTTCCAGGAAGGGTCGGACGTCGAACAGGGTGACCTGCTGTTTGAAATCGATGCGCGGCCCTATGAAGCCGAACTCGATCGGGCCGAGGGGGCCGTGATCCAGGTGGAAGGCCGCTTGACTCGTCTCAACGGCGACTATGAGCGCGCCCAGTCGCTGCAGGCCAAAGGGGCCATGAGTAAAGAGGAAATCGCCCGGATCACCGGCGATCGCACCGAAGCCCAGGGGATGCTCAAGGTGAACGAAGCGGTTCGCGATCTCGCCCGTCTGAATCTGTCGTTCACGAAGGTGCGGGCTCCCATCAGCGGTAAGATCAGCCGCCGTTTCATTGATCCCGGCAACCTGGTCAAAGCCGACGACACGGCTGTCACGACGATCGTGTCGCTCGATCCGGTCTATGCCTACTTCGATCTGGACGAACGGACGATGCTGCAACTTAAACGCCTGATCCGCGAACAGAAAATCGTCTGGTCGCTCGATGCCGGGCTGCCAGTGCTGATGGGACTGGCCGATGAACGGGGCTTTCCGCGCCAGGGAACGATCAACTTCGCCGACAACCGGGTCGATGCCGATACCGGAACCTGGCGTCTCCGCGGCCGGTTTGACAATGGCGATAATTCTCTGGCACCAGGTTTGTTCGTGCGCGTCCGACTCCCCTTTGGTACAGCGCACTCTGCGATTCTGATTACCGAGGAAGCGCTGGGGACCGACCAGGGACAGAAATACCTCTATGTCGTCGGCGACGATGGCAAGGCGGAATACCGCCGGGTGAAGATCGGCAAACTGCACAACGGCCTGCGCGAAGTGAGCGAGGGGCTGACTGCCCAGGACAAGGTGGTGGTCAACGGACTGCAGCGTGTGCGGCCCGGGATCGAGGTGCAGGCGACGA
This sequence comes from Planctomycetota bacterium, assembly GCA_018242565.1. GTDB lineage: Bacteria > Planctomycetota > Planctomycetia > Planctomycetales > Planctomycetaceae > JACQFH01. The sequence continues at coordinate 1,719 of JAFEBR010000234.1, forward strand.
CTGTTCCCATGCCCGACGCTCCGGAAACGGCCAATCAACAGGCGGATGGCAAGAAGCCGCAGGGATGACGCGGCAGACAGGCATCTCGCGCCCGCGGCCGTGCTGCTGACCTGAGCGGGGCGCGAAGGCGTGACCGGGTTTTCAAAGGCAGAAGTATGTTGTCACGGTTTTTTATCGATCGACCGATCTTCGCGGCGGTGTGCTCTATTCTGATCACACTCGCCGGCGTGGTGGCCGTGTTCACGCTGCCGCTGGCGCAGTTTCCGTCGATCACCCCGCCCACCGTGCAGGTGTCGTGCAGTTATCCCGGGGCCAGTGCCAAGGAAGTGGCCGACTCGGTCGCCGCGCCGATTGAACAGCAGGTGAACGGCGTCGAAGGGATCATGTACATGTCGTCGCAATGCGCGAACGACGGCAGCTACAACCTGACGGTGACGTTTCAGCAGGGGGTCAATCTGGACATGGCCCAGGTGCTCGTCCAGAACCGGGTCAATCTGGCAGTGCCCCTGTTGCCCGAAGTGATTCGTGCCACGGGGGTCGCGACGCTGAAGCGTTCGCCCGACATTCTGATGGGGCTGGCGATCAGCTCCCCCGACCAGCGGTATGACCAGCTCTTCTTGAGCAATTTCTCGCTGATGCAGATCAAAGATGAACTGGCCCGCATTCCGGGTGTGGGGGATGTGTTTCTCTTTGGACAACGCGATTACAGCATGCGGATCTGGGTGGACCCGGCGAAAATGGCCGCTCGCGGTCTGTCGGCCAGCGACGTCGTGCGTGCCATCCGTGAACAGAATACCCAGGTGGCCGCCGGTTCGATCGGGCAGGAACCGATTGAAGACCAGCAGTTGTCGCAGATCACCCTCTCCACATTGGGACGCTTAAGCGACGTCGAAGAGTTCGAGAACATCATTGTCAAAACCGGAGCCCAGGGCCGGCTGGTACGGATCAAGGACATCGGTCGGGTCGAACTGGGGGCGAAAAACGAATACACCCGAGTGCGGCTGGATGGTCAGGACACGGTGTTTCTGGCCATCTTTCAGACTCCCGACGCGAACGCGCTCGACCTGCGTGGGCAGATTCTCCGCAAGATGGAGGAACTCAAAGCGTCCTTTCCCGAAGGGGTGGCGTACGACATCGGTTTTGATACGACCCCCTACACGCGCGAGTCGATCGATGAAGTCTTTAAGACCCTGGGCGAGGCGATCGTGTTGGTCGCCATTGTCGTGCTGCTCTTTCTGCAGAACTGGCGCTCGGCGCTGATTCCGCTGGTCGCCGTGCCGGTGGCCATCGTGGGAACCTTCGCGGCGATGGCGCTGATCGGTTTCAGTCTGAATAACCTGACGCTGTTCGGACTCGTCCTGGCGATCGGGATCGTTGTGGATGATGCGATCGTCGTTGTGGAAGCCGTCGAGCACCATATCGAACAGGGCCTTGAGCCACGGGCCGCGACGATCGCCGCCATGGATCAGGTCTCGGGCCCCGTGATCGCCGTGGGACTGGTGCTCAGTGCCGTGTTTTTGCCCTGTGCGTTCATCGGGGGCATTACCGGTCAGTTCTTTCGGCAGTTCGCGCTGACGATTGCCGTTTCGACCATGATTTCAACGTTCAATTCCTTGAGTCTGAGCCCGGCCCTCACGGCCCTGTTATTGAAGCGTCACGAGAAACATGCCGCCCCTCCGTTGCCGATTCTGGGTTTTCCGCTGATCGGCGCGGCGTTGGGTTACTGGCTCGGTCCCACACTCTGGTCCGGAGCGATTCCCGGGGTGGATCCCGATTCCTGGGTCGGCCCGGCATTGATGGCCCTGGTCGGGGCGATTGTCCTGGGAATCGTTGGCCGTCCCTTGAACAGGCTGCTGGGCGCCTTCTTCCGCGGTTTCAACACCTTTTTCAATCGTGCCACCCGCGGGTACGTCAGCCTGGTGCAGGGGATGCTGCGGCTCTGCGTGGTCGTGTTGCTGATTTATGGCGGCCTCGTGGGACTGACCTGGTGGGAGTTCAACCGCATCCCGCGCGGGTTCATCCCGCAGCAGGACATGGGTTTTCTGATGGTCAATGTGCAGCTTCCCGATTCCGCGTCGTTGGATCGAACCGACGAGGTCATGCGCAAGATCGAAATGATCGCGGCTCCCATACCGGGGGTGAAGCATGTGGCGGCGATTGGCGGGCAATCATTCGTGCTGAGCGCGGCAGGTTCCAACTTCGGTTCGATGTTTATCGGACTGAAAGATTACAAAGAGCGTCGCGAGCCCGAACGCTCGAGCGAAGCGATTGCGAACCAGTTGCGTATGCGTTTCGCGGCAGAAATCCCCGATGCCCAGGTGGCGGTCTTTGGTCCGCCGGCCGTACGTGGCGCTGGTCGTGCGGGTGGGTTCGCCGTGATGATCGAAGACCGGGAAGATGCCGGGCCCGCGGCCCTGCAGCGGGAAATCGATAACCTGGTTCGCCACGGAGCCACGACGCCCGGGCTGTTGATGTTGTTCTCGGTGTTTCGTGCCAATGTGCCGCAGTTGCATATCGACCCGGATGCCGGGGCCTGCATGATGCGCGGCGTGAGCCTGTCGGATTTCTCTGACACGCTGGCGGCCTTCGAAGGTTCGGTGTACTGCAACGACTTCAATCTGTTTGGCCGGACCTGGCAGGTGGTGGTGCAGGCGGAACCAGAGTTTCGCAGCCAGCCTGAAGACCTGCCGCAGTTGCGGGTGCGTAATTCGCGGGGCGCCATGGTGCCCATCGGCTCGCTGGCCAGTCAACGCGAGGTGAATGGTCCACTGATTCTGAGCCGGTACAACATGTATCCCGCGGCGTCCATTAATGGGCAAGCCGCCCCGGGGGTGAGTTCCGGCCAGGCCATTCACCTGGTTGAACAACTGGCCCGCCGTGAGCTGTCACGGTCGATGGCCTTCGAGTGGACCGACATGTCGTATCTCGAACAGGTAGCGGGGACCACGGCGATGCAGATCTTTGCGTGCTCCATCGCCATGGTGTTTCTGATGCTGGCCGCCCAATACGAAAGCTGGTCGTTGCCCCTGGCGGTGATTCTAGTGGTCCCCATGTGTCTGCTGAGTGCCCTGACCGGCGTCGAAATCGCCCATATGGATATGAATATTTTCACGCAGGTCGGGTTTGTCGTTCTGGTAGGGCTGGCCAGCAAAAACGCAATTCTAATCGTCGAATTTGCCAAGCAGCAGCGACTCGCGGGAAAGCCTCGTGACGTCGCCACGCTGGAAGCCTGCCACTTGCGCTTGCGGCCGATTGTGATGACCTCGCTGGCGTTCATTCTGGGGGTCGTGCCGCTGATCTTCGCGCACGGGGCCGGAGCGGAAATGCGAAAGACGCTGGGGACGGCGGTCTTCAGCGGCATGCTGGGGGTTACCCTGTTCGGTGTCGTGCTGACCCCCGTCTTCTTCTATTCGATTGATTCACTGGGCGATCTGCGGTTGTTTCGTTCCCGTCCGGTGCAGATCGTCGGCGGTTTCCTGCTCGATCTCCTAAGGCTCGGTTTTGTATTTCGCCCGTTGCATGCCGTGGCGCGACGTCTTGGGGGGACAGTATTAAGTCGCAGTGCCCCGCGCGGGCCGCAAATTGAGGCGCCCGAGCCCGAGTTTCCCCAAAGTGAGCCGCAGCCCCCTGCCGCTGTGGTCGATCATGAGTGAAGCACACCGATGATCTCCTGTCCTCACCTGCCGCTCGTCGAATCTCGGACACAGCCTTGGCATGCCCGCCGGCCGAGACGGTCGCGCGTGCGCCATCTCGGCCCGCCTGCTGTGGCAGTGTTGCTGCAGCGTGCCGACGTTTTTTCTCTCTTGGAATTTTCAGGAAGCTGAACCACTCAGTCCGCTCCGTTCATTATGTTCTCACGCTTTTTTATCGATCGCCCCATTTTTGCAGCCGTGCTGTCGATCATCATCACGCTGGCCGGGGTCCTTTCCTGGTCTGTGCTCCCCGTGGCGCAGTATCCGGAAATCACGCCGCCGACGGTCGAAGTGTCGGCGGTCTATCCGGGGGCCAATGCCCAGGTGGTCGCCGATACGGTGGCCGCGCCGATTGAGCAACAGGTCAACGGCGTCGAGAACATGCTGTACATGTCTTCGCAGAGCACGAACGACGGCAATTACTCGCTGACCGTCACGTTCAAGAACGGCGTCGATTTGAATATGGCGCAAGTTCTGGTGCAGAACCGGGTGGCGCTGGCCCAGCCGATTCTGCCCGATCTTGTCAAACGGCGTGGCGTGGCGGTCAAGAAAAAGTCACCCAGCGTGCTGATGATCGTCAACCTGTTTTCCCGTGATAACTCCAAAGACAACCTGTACCTCAGCAACTACGCCACGATTCAGCTCAAAGATCAATTGGCCCGCTTGGATGGTGTGGGGGACATCACGTACATTGGTCAGCGCGATTACAGCATGCGGCTCTGGCTCGATCCGGAAAAGATGGCCGCCCGCAGCTTGACCGCATCGGATGTCATCTCGGCGATTCAGCAGCAGAATACCCAAGTCGCCGCCGGTCAACTCGGCCAGCCTCCGATCGACTCGCCGCAGGCGTTTCAGATCACAATGAGTACGATGGGCCGGCTGACCGACGCCGATCAGTTTGGCGAAATGATCGTAAAGACCGACTCGCTGGGACGGCTCGTGCGGTTGAGCGACGTCTCGAAGAATATTGAACTGGGCGCGCTCGCGTATGACCAGTCGTGTACTTTGAATGGTGCGCCGTCGGTGGCCTTGTCGGTGTATCAGTTGCCCGGATCGAATGCGCTCGAAGTGGCCAAGCGTGTCCGTCTCCGGATGCATGAATTGAAAGATCGTTTTCCGGAAGGCATCGACTACGACATCGTCTATGACACGACGCCCTTCATCGATCAGTCGATTGATGAAGTCTATAAAACGCTGATCGATGCGGTCATTCTGGTGTCGATCGTGGTGTTGTTGTTCCTGCAGAACTGGCGCTCGGCGATTATTCCCCTGGTAGCCGTACCGGTCGCCGTGATCGGGACGTTCGCCGTCATGGCGATGATGAACTTCAGCCTCAACAACCTGACGATGTTCGGGCTGGTGTTGGCGATCGGCATCGTGGTGGACGATGCCATCGTGGTGGTCGAAGCGGTGGGGCATCATATTGAACAGGGATTGCAGCCGCGGATGGCGACGATTACCGCCATGTCGGAAGTCGCCGGTCCCGTGATTGCCATCGGCCTCGTGCTGAGTGCCGTGTTTGTCCCCTGTGCCCTCATCGGCGGGATTTCGGGACAGTTTTACCGGCAGTTTGCCCTGACGATTGCCGTCTCGACGATCATCTCGACGTTCAATTCGCTGACCCTCAGTCCGGCTCTGGCGGCATTGCTGTTGCGGCCACATCAGGAACAGAATGCGACACCGCTGCCCCGGCTGGTGTTTCCCCTGGCCGGTGGCTGGCTGGGATACAAGTTCCTGCTGCCCTGGCTGGCGGCTTCGGGTCTGGCGTTCCCCACATCGACAGGAGTTGGGCTGGCCATCACGTGTCTGCCCTGTGCCCTGGCGGGCTGGTACATCGGTCTTCCTGTGAATGCCCTGCTGGCCTGGTTCTTTCGCGTGTTCAACGCCGGCTTCAATTGGACGGCCGAACTGTACACCCGCTGTGTCGGGGGCCTGCTCCGCATCAGTATCCTGGTGATCGTCGCCTACTTCGGCTTGCTGGGGCTGACGTACCTGGCGTTTGACCGCGTACCCAAGGGGTTCATCCCGGCGCAGGACAAAGGCTATCTGCTGGTCAACGTGCAGCTTCCCGACTCGTCATCAGTGCAGCGGACGAGCCAGGTCATGTCGCGCATTGAAAAGATCGCGCATGAATCCGCGGGAGTCAAACACACCGTGGGAGTGGCCGGGCAGTCAATACTCCTGAATGCCAATGCACCCAACTTCGGTGCCATGTATATCATGCTCGATACGTTCCAGCAGCGGACGCCTCAAAAGCTTACGGCCGACATCATCGCCAGCCGGTTGGAGCGCCGGCTGCAGGACGAAATCCAGGAAGCCACGATCAATGTCTTCGGGGCCCCGCCGCTGGACGGGCTGGGGACCGCCGGTGGCTTTAAAATCATCGTCGAGGATCGTGGCGACACGGGGCCGAAATCACTCCAGACCGTGGCCGACGGCATTGTCAACGAGGGGCGAAAAACGGCGGCCCTGCAGGGGATGTTCACCAGCTTCCGGGCCAATACCCCCTGGCTGTTTCTCGATATCAATCGCACCCAGACCAAGTCCATGGGAGTCTCGATGAGTGAGCTCTTCAATGTGCTGCAGGTCAATTTGGGCTCGCTGTATGTCAATGACTTCAATCGCTTCGGTCGGACCTGGCAGGTCAACGTGCAGGCCCATTCCAGCTTCCGCAACCAGATCGAAGATCTGCAGCAACTGAAGATTCGCAGTCAGAGCGGCAAGATGGTGCCGCTGGGAACACTCGCCAGCGTCGAAGAGCGCAGCGGCCCGGTACTCATCATGCGGTACAACCTGTACCCTGCCGCGGCGATCAACCTGAGCCCGGCCGCGGGGGTCAGTTCCGGCCAGGCAATCGACGTGGCGGAACAACTCGCGCAGCGGGGACTGAGCCGTTCGATGCATTCGGAGTGGACCGAACTGGCGTTGCTGCAACTGGATACCGGCAACACGGCGATGCTGGTGTTCCTGCTGGCCGTCGTGCTGGTGTTTCTGGTGCTGGCGGCGCAGTACGAAAGCTGGTCGCTGCCCTTGGCGGTGATTCTCGTGGTCCCCATGTGTCTGCTCTGTTCGATCGTGGGAGTGCTGGCGGCACACCTCGACGTCAATATTTTCACGCAGGTGGGTTTCGTCGTGCTGGTCGGCCTGGCGTGTAAAAACGCGATCTTGATCGTGGAATTTGCCAAATCGCGCAGCGAGTCGGGCATCGACCTGAAGACGGCGACGCTTGAGGCCTGCAAGCTGCGTCTGCGACCGATCATCATGACCTCGCTGGCGTTCATTCTGGGTGTCGTGCCGTTGATCATCGGGGAAGGGGCCGGTGCCGAAATGCGGCGGACTTTGGGGACCGCCGTGTTCGCGGGCATGCTGGGGGTGACCGCGTTCGGAATCTTCCTGACCCCGGTCTTCTTCTACGCCGTGCGACGACTGACCGGAGGCCGCGGCGAAGCTCAGCATGAGCAACGCATCTGATGAGGCTGATTGTGATGTGCATCGCCAGGCAGCGCCCCCATTCTCAGCCCAGCCTCGGCGAACGGCCAGCGTGAGCTGGCTGGTTGTTCAGCGCGGCCGGCAGTATTCGCCAGTCCGCGAAAAATCGAAACAACCCGACCAAGCGGTCGTAATAGGGAACTTGTCGTTGGACATCGGACTGGCGATGGATCGCGCTCAGCCAGCCACGCATTTGCTCCCTTGGAGTGACCGCGGTCGTCACGATCTCCGGATCGGTCGATGACACCAGTCGCTCGTGCAAGGCCACGGCAGCCTGCGAATCGGGATACTGGAAGAGTGACACGTAATTCGTGTCGAGCACGATCATGGCGACGGATTCCGTCGATCCTCTTCGCGAAGCCGATTTCCCGCTTCAATGATCTCTTTCATCACTGGATCGCCTGCAAACATGCCAAAAGTGCGTCGCCAATCATCTCGCGACGGTTGGGTTGGCACGGAACCAGTCTGCATCAGGCGATCCATCATTTCCTCAAGTCGGGCAATACGTTCTTCGATGGTGCCTGGCGACATGGGCGAACTCCCAAAAGAGAATAATCTTTCGCCTAATTCTAGCCTTGGCTGCTGTCGGCAACACCGACAGATCCTCACACTCGAATGTTTCGAGCCCGCATTCAAATCGAATTCAAATCGACCTTGGCGTGGCGGTCCAGAATATGTTGCCAGAACGAAATCCCTGATGTTGCCTTGGCTCACGTGGCTTCGTTCTCAGGCAGCGCCCACAGTGCCTCTGCGGCCAAGTGACCGAGGTCGTCGTTGGGTGGCACCTGCCTGATCGTGGAGTTTGCCAAGTCGCGGAATGAGTCGGGCATCGACTTGAAACCGGCCACTCACGAGGCCTGCAAGCTGCGTCTGCGACCGATCATC
>JAFEBR010000235.1 GCA_018242565.1 Planctomycetota bacterium
GGAAACGGCTGGCTACGGAACCGGGTCGCACCACGGCGTGCGTTTTTATTTCGAATGGGTTCGCGACAAAATCGGCCGCTGGGACATTCCGGGAGATATTTGAAAACGTGACCTCGTCTGGCACACCAGCCAGCCTCGCTCACCTTGCCACACACAACAGACTCGAAGACAATCATGCCCACTGGACCAGGTTATTTTCAGCAGTCAACCTGGGGCCTGACCGGCCCCCGTATTTCATGACAGACATCCGCAGACGATCGATTCCGCCCCACCGTCTATACGTTCGTCCCCCGACGCAAACGGACGATGCAGTCACTTCGGAGCGACAACAAATCCTCAACCTAAGGAGGCTTTTCGTGTGTAAGCGCCGACTGGGAATTCATCGTTCTGGTTTCTCCGCCATTGAAGTCTTCGTGGTGATGTCGATCGTGGCGATGTCTGTCGCACTGATGCTGCCCGCGATTCAGCAGGCGCGCGAAGCGTCCCGGACGACGAACTGCCGCAATAACCTGCGGCAAGTGGGAATCGCTCTTCAGAATTACGTCGATCGTTGCGAGTCTTTTCCGCCGGGGTATATCACCCGGGTTGCCGACGATCGCCGCGAAGACGGGCCGGGCTGGGGTTGGGCGGCCCTGTTGCTGGCAGATCTGGACCAGCGGTCCCTGTTGGGAAGTCTAAGCATCCAGGGCGACATTTCGAATCCCGCCAATAGCGCCCCCTGCCAGACTTCAATCAAGATCTTCCAATGCAGTGCCGATCCGTTTCAGGGCATATTCAGCGTAACCGACGCCAGCGGCAATGTGTTGACCTACGTCAGTAACAGTCATTACGTGGCCATCAACGGCAACCAGCCAGTGACCGGCCACGAGGAAACGAATAACGGCGCGTTCGTCAGAAATCATGCGTTTCGCCCCAACCATTTTCCCGATGGACTGAGCCAGACGTTATTTGTGGGAGAACGAGGCTCGGACCTGTCGCATGCCACCTGGACGGGAGCCGTGCCGAACGCGGTCGTGCCGGCGCTGCGGTCTCCGGCCACTTTACGAAACACCAGTTTCGCGTCTGCCGCGGCACTGGTCTTGTCTCACTGTGGAAATGACCCGCCCAATCACCCGTCGGTGACCGCAGCCGATGCCACGTCGAGCTTTCATGCCGGGGGCGCGTATTTTCTCCTCGGAGACGGCAGCGTCCACTTTCTAAACAACCGAATCGCACCGACCGTTTTCAGCAGTCTGGCATCACGTGCCGGCGGCGAGATGATTGGCGATTTTTAAACGTTGAATCAACGAGTCACTGTCGATCCCATCTGACCAGTTCTCTGCTCCGCAGAGACCGGAATCAAGGACTGTAGAGCGCGTCATCGTGGTGGGTTTCGTGGCTGACTCCGGCCTTGTCGAGGATCTGGTAAAACTGCCCCATCGAACCACTCAGGCTCCGATAGATGACATCAGAGACTTCCTTCAGTTCAGTGGCGTTCAGCTTACGAGTGGCGATCAGCCCCTTCAGTTTTTCGATCTGCCCCTGCACTTTTGTCTGTTGCGCCTCGACCACTTGAACGTGTGTTTCCACCTGCTGTTGTTTCCGGTACATTTCGTCCAGTTTGCCGTACTCGGCCTTAAGCGCTGTGAGTTGCCGATCAATTTCCGAAAGATGCTGCAGGACGGTTTCATCGGCCACGGGGCGGGAAGCCTGGCTGTAATCTGACAGAGCTCGCGCATGATCCAAAGCGGCCCGGTGCAGCGAAGTGGCGGTTCGGGGCCGGAAGCCCTGTCCCAAAACTGTCGTGGATTCAGCCAGCGGCGCATGGGCCGGGTCTTTCGATTTCTCTCCTTGCGGTCGCCGGGGGGGCGGCAGGCCGTCGATTTTTAATGTCCGCAATAGGCCCGACAATTCCACATCGGCGGCGTCAAGAATGTGCCAGGCGTCGGCACTGGAGTTCGCCAGGGGAGCCAGATCGAAGGGTTCGGCCTGACTGGCTTTCTGAATCTGCGCCGGAATTTCCTGAACCTTGTCGAGGCGATCTCGAATGCGCGAGATCCGGTCCGCGATATCGGTGTAGAGAGAGTATTCGACCTTCAGCGAATCGAGCGCTTGACTGCAGGCCCCCAGATCTCGCTGAATCGCGACTCCCAGATCCTGGACGCGTTGCGGAGTCAACTTGGCCCGCGCCCGGGCCTTGAACGACAAGGCAGCCAGCCAATCTTTCGAATGCCGTAAGTACATGCGCGCGTCCAATCCGAACAAGGCGACCTCGGCATCGGTAGCGGGGGGCGGTGCTTTTGTCGCGGTCGTCTCAGGTGCGGGCTTGTCAGCAGGCTTTTTGTCGTCGGCCCCAACCGGGACGGCACATGCCAGACAGACCATCACGGCCCCACACAGCCACAATGGGACCAGACGCAAGCTGAATCCGGCCCGATTTTCTTGAACCACGTTTGCTGTCCGGGTCCTTCGACTAGTGGAAATCATCCCGATCATGCTGCACCTGCAATTTCCCTCTGGAACCCGACACCGGGGCACACGACCGTCCCCATTCGGTCCGCAAAAAAAAGCCCTTCGACACGCTTTGTGCCAAAGGGCCTCCATGACCATGCTTACAGCGGACTTCACGAGAAGCCCACTCACCTTTTGATTTACCCGTCCATTCGCCCGCTGTCAACGCGGCGACAGGAAGTGTGACCGGTTTCAACACCCGCCGGGTCGCGCGCCTGATGGATTCACGGGGTCAGTTCCGCCGGCAGATCACGTCCGGCAAGATCGCCGGACCGGCGGCGGACACTGGTCCCCGTGCAGCATCATGCATGCGATACCAGGGCGAATTAAGGACGCTTGCTTTCCAGTTCGGGGATCGCCCGAATCCAAATGTTCCGAAATCGCACAGGGTTCCCATGAAACTGAAGGTGAATCGGGCCGGTCGGACCGTGGGGTTCGTAGGCGGGCGGGCGTTCGTAGAAGGTACCACCCAGAAGCTCGAAGTGGTTTTGGACGAGCACGCCATTTTGCAGCACGGTGATCGACGCTGGCTTGAGGACTTTGCCCGTACTGTCAAACCGGGGTGCCGTAAAGATGACGTCGTAGGCTTGCCATTCCCCGGGTTTACGACAGGCATTTACCAGCGGCGGGTGCTGCTTATAAACCGAAGCGGCCTGGCCGTCGAAATAGGTCTTGTTCTCGTAGGAATCGAGGACCTGCAGTTCGTAGCGGCCCATCAGGTAGATACCGCTGTTACCACGCCCCTGTCCTTCGCCCGATACCTCGGCGGGAGCGGCCCACTCGACATGCAACTGGCAATCGCCAAACGCATCCTTTGTGGTAATCCCTGTTTCTCTGGAGACGGCATAGCCGTCTTTGATCTCCCACCTCTCACCATTCTCCCATTTCGCCAGACTTTTTCCGTCAAACAGGACGATCGCATCCGACGGAGGACCACCAATGGGACCGGGCGCGACGACTTTCGGCTCAGCCCAGAGAATTCCACTTTTGTATTCATCCACAAAAGCACTTCGGACAGCGATGGTCGTGCCCAGCAACAATCCTGCACAAACAAGAAACTGAACCGGAGAGAGCCTCGACATATTCAACACTCGGCGCATGCATTTGACTCCTGTAAAGAAACGGCAAGCAGAACACATCACGAATTCACCGCCTTGATACCGACCAGCATAGGTCCGGACGTCGGCCACCGCCAGCACAGGTGGCGTGCCGACCTGGTGCCTCATACCGATTCTGGCGGTCGGGACCTGCCCCAGAGCGCCGCGCACGTTTTCCTCGGCCGGTAGGGATATCGGTTGTTGTTCGGGCCCAGGAATCGAAGCATTCGCTCCTGGTTACGACCTGGCCTGCAACCCGGCAATCACGGTTTCCAGATACTCGCGGGCATGTCGGGCCAATTGATCGAGGCGAGCGGGATCGGACGGACGTCCCAGTAGCGGTGCCGCGATGTTCTCGCAGCACAACGGGATTTTCCGCCCCGTCCACGCCACCTGGTGCAGCAGTCGATAATGGTCAATTTCGCCAAACCCGGGACCGCAGTCCTCATCGCGGGGCCAGTTGCGATGATCCTTGATGCAAAAACTGCGCACGACATCAACGCATTTTTCCAGATCGGGAATCGGATTCACGTCAAGGTAGTCCATGACGTTGCCGGCGTCGTAATTGACGGCGATCGCGGGGTCTCCCACCTCCCGGACGATTTTCGCGCAGGCCTCTCCGGTACCGGTCTCACCACCGTGCTGTTTGACCACCAGTGTGACTCCGTGATCCCGGGCGATCGGACCCAACGCTTTAAAGCGGGCTGTCCAAACCGCAGCCTTCCCGCCTTCAGTATGTCCGAACGTCAGCACTTGTGGGATGCCAGCCGCCGCGGCTTGCCGAATCCGATTCGTCAACACCGGGACCGCATCAGCATGTTCCGGATAGATCATCGAGAACATCAGCAACGGTTCCAGGCCCAGGTCCCGACACTGCGCTCCCAGTTCCTTTGCGCGCTGTGGTGCAGCATCCGCAGCGATCACCGGCGAGGGCTGCCCTTGAGACTCCTGGTGAGTCGTGCCCCATGCCACATAGCGATATCCAGCACGACGAATCCCCTGCAGAGCTCGTTCCCAGGGAAACTGGGAGTACGGCAGGGTCATGCAGGCAATCTGAAAATCTGTCGGCTGCTGGCCGGCACCTGCCTTACCGGACAGCGGTTGGGCGACAGCGGCGCTCGTCGCGAGACACACCGGGACCAATCCCAGTGCCGCCGCCGCGCCTTGCAGGAAATCTCGCCGCACCATGGAGAACGCCGCGTCTTCGTCCCAAATCATGGCAAACGTCCCCGAACATTTCCGCCGGACCAACAGCGGACTTCTGTCACGATTCGTGACCTGAGTTTACAGAATCAACTGAAAGGCAGTTTGACCTCTCCTGCCGAGGTTTGTGAACATCGGCAGGCAGGGGGCAGCGAAACTTACTGATCGGCACTCTTCTTGGTGTCCGACCGGGTCGCAAATTTGTGGACCTTGCCCTGAGGCCCGATTTGCACGGTGTAGCTTTTGCCATCTGGTGCAATCGAAGCTTTTACGTACACACCCTGGCAGTCGGCGGTCGTTCCCGCGTTGGCAATAAACTCGGGCGCCGTCTGCTCGGCGTCAGTGAGTCGCACATTGCGATGCAGTTGAAACATCGCCTGAATGGATTTGGACTTTCGCAAAGTCCGTTGCGTTTCCAGGTCTCCCCCCTTTTCGGGACCATTGCACATCACAGTCACGACCGGGTCGATGGCCCACACGAAGGCCGGATTATTACTGATCCGGGTTCCGCCTTGATCGCCCCCCAGGCCATGGTGCGTCACCATGAACAAATCGACTTTACCAACCGGATTTCGAGGAGTGACCAGTCGGGCTTCCACGTTCCAGGTCAGATCCCCACAGGTCAGGAAACGAAACGATCCAAACGACAACAACAGGCTGAGGCTTTGGGCGTTATCCGTCGGATCATCGGGTTGGGGCTGGTGCTGATCGGCGAAAGGGTTAACATCCCCCGCGTTGGGCAAGACATCTCCGCTGGCGGTGACCGTCTTCAAGGTCAACTGAGTCTGGCCCGATTTGAGCGGGATCAAGTCGCCCACCTTGAGTGTCTGTGATTTATTCTGACAGGCTGCCCGGTAGGCGGCGGCGCGATCCGGGAATTTCGGGTCTTCCGGCAGTGTATCGGGCAGTCCACGATCCCAGAAATTTCGCACGCTGATCTTGTTCGCCAGCGCGGCGTGATTACCGAAGTGATCGAGATGCCAGTGCGACACCACGGCATGGTCGAGGTGCTGCCGGCCCGCAACATCGCGCAGCACTGTGAGGATTCGATTCAAGTCGCGACCACCGTTATCGGGGTATCCCGAATCAATCAACAACGATTCCCCGGCGGGCGTCACGAACAACGTCGCCGCCCCTCCTTCCACGTCAATGAAGTAGAGATCCAGTCGCCCGTCTTTGTCATCGGCGACCAAAGCAGACCGTGAACTTAACCCCAGCAGGCAGAAAGCGAGACCATAAACGAAGGACCGGGTCAGGTAGCGCATGGTGTGAAGTCCCAAAAATGGAGCGAACTGGAAAAAGTCGGCAGATGAGGATTTTAACGGTTGTGAGGCGGTCCGTCGCCCGACAGTCGCGCGTCGAGCCAGGTGACCGTCACAAATTTCTGAAGCAACCAGCGGAACGACTGTTCGGCGGCGGCCCACTCAGCGGCAGAGACCTCAGGACCGGGATGCACTCCCTTTACGGTCGTCACGCCATGGATTTCCAACCGCAATTCTCGTGACTGCCGTCGAGCGTCGTCGTTGAACCGTTCCAGCAGGCGTCTGGTCCAAACAATCCCAAACAATTCGCGAAAATCCGCAAAGGCCAGATCCAGCCGAATCGATGACCGTGCTCTTCTTTCCCGATTGCGAATCTGTACCACGACAAACCAACCCGCGGCGACAAAACTGAAAGCCGCCCAGGCTCGCGCGGCAGCCACGGCGGGAACCCAACCCGCAGTCGCCGGACAAAACGGCAAGACCACCAGGCACGGCCCCAGCATGTACAGAATGGCAGACACCGTGTGCGACAACCCCAGGTAGTTGCCGGTGCCCATGACGAGAACGAGCAGGTAGCCCAACAACAGGGGCGTTTCGAGATCAAAGGGGGATCTGTGCACCGCACCACTCCATACAACCGGCATAATCGGCCACGAGAGCACCAGGACCAGGGGGACCAGTACAAACCACGACCAGGCGCGATTGATCGGCGTGCGGGCCCCGAGGACGGCGATCGGAGGCACGAGCGCCGTGACCGCAGCGAAATACCAGAGGCACGCGGCCCAATCCGTGAGTACAGACAGCGCGCTTGTCACCAGAACGACGAACCACACGGACCACGCGATACATGTGGCCAGCCAGGCTTGGCGCATCGAGGTCAGAAGCACCGTCGTACGAAACCGAACCAGGAGCGGCAACAAGGTGAGCCAGGCCCCGCACGCAACGAGCATCATCCAGTCGGAACGCACAGAATCTCCCGAGAATTCAGCACAATCGTTGCGGCGGCGAACGGTCAGGACGGGTGCGTACTGTATGCATTGTTCGCAACATTCCAATCCTGCGATCAGCCTCAACATGGACTACCGGGAATTACCGGTACGACCGGATTCAGGGGTGACAACAGGCCCCCGACACAAGCGATTTCGAGAGATTTCGTCCTCGCTTTCAGTCGAATAATAAGGCTGTCAATCGCCTGCTACCAGTGAAATCAACAAGCCGTCGGAAACGCTCCGACAGCGACTCACAGGCAGGCAGGTGAAATCCGGGTAACCCCCAGTTTGAGACGTTTCGAAACATCTGAAATTCAGGAGATACTGACAATGAAGTGGATGACCTTGACCGCCGCCCTGCTGTTCTGTAGCGCTGCTGCCACCGACGTGCAGGCGTTTCACCTCGGCGGGTGCTGCAAATCGAGCTGCTGTGCTCCGGCCCCGACCTGCTGTGCTCCGGCTCCGACCTGTGCCGCTCCCGCGGCTTCGTGCTGCAACACAGCTCCCAGCTGTGCGGCTCCCTGTGCCCCCAAGTGCTGTGCTCCGAAGTGCTGCAAGCCCAAGTGCCACCGCGTGAAGTGCTGCAAAGTGAAGTGCTGCAAGCCCAAGTGCTGCAAGCCCGCCTGCAGCGCTCCGGCCCCCAGCTGCTGCGCCCCGGCTGCTGCTCCGACCTGTGCCGCTCCTTGTGCACCGGCCAGCTGCGCTGCTCCCGCTGCGACGGCCTGCAACTAAGTTGCAGTTCGCAAAGCTTGAGTCTGAAAGTTCTGAAGTGTGTGTGAGTTAGAGACCTGGTCATGGTCGCTGCGGCGACCATGACCCCTTCCCTTGCGTTCTGACCCGCGTCAGCGGTTTGAAATAGATCTCTTCAAAGCACTCCGAAGAGGACCATCGGCGGAGCCAGCCTGGCATCTCTCCTTGAGACGCCATGCCGGCCCGCCGATGTTGCTTTCTTTGTCCCCGAGAGTGTGGCAGCAAACCGCCGCGAACGACCGCCAGCGAAACGCTTCCGGTTATGGGCGCCCCTGGGCACGCCAGACCGATTGGGCCCGATCCAACGTGGCAGCCAGCACGATCACCGAGCCAACAATGATCTGGCTGTAATTCTGGTCGAGATTGAGAATGACAATTCCGTCGACAATCAACCGGATGATGAGGGCCCCCAGAACAGCTCCGAGGGCCGTTCCTCGTCCGCCGGACAAACTGGCCCCGCCTACCACGGCCGCAGCAATGACTTCTAGCTCATAGCCGGCCCCGTCCCCCGAGGCGGCCGAACCGTGGTAACCGATGTTGATCATTGCGGCGATGCCGGCAGTCATTCCGGCGAGCACATACGTCGTGAGTTTAAGGCGTGCGACCGGCAAGCCGGCGTAAAGGGCGGCGGTTTCGTTGCCACCAAGGGCGTGCAGCTTACGCCCCGTCACTGTGCGGGCCAGGTACAGGCTCCCCCAGATTGCCACCACAATCAGAATGCACAATGGAATCGGGTAAACACTGCCCCCGGTCGCCAATTCCAACTTGCGGCTGATGAACCCTTCGACAAATGCAGGATGAAATGCTCCGATCGACACCGCCTTGGTCGTGACGAAGGCGATGCCTCGAAAAATCCCCATCGTGCCCAGGGTGATAATAAACGGATGGAGTTTCAGGCCGATGACCCCCAACCCGTTGAGCAGTCCACAAGCCGCTCCGACCCCCAAGCACAACAGACTGGTCAAAATCGTCACGACCAGGCCCGGCAAGGGCCCCCATGTTCCCTGGGGACCACACGCATGCAGAAGGGTCGCTCCGGCCAATCCAGCCAACACGTAGATGCCCGCCACCGACAAGTCGATTCCACCGGCCACGATGACAATCGTCGCCCCAATCGCCATCACCGCGAAAAACGAAGTGTTTTTCGCCAGGGTCAGCAGTCGATCGACGTTCAGAAACTTGTTGCGAACGACGCGGTATTCTTTCTGGGTGACATCATCGCGGACAATGCGTTCCGTCGATCCGCCAAAGACGGTTAACAACGTCCCCAGCAAGAGAATCACCCCCAGCAAGCCCAGTTCCTGCAGGGCGCGTCGCGGCTTGGATAATGACGCACTCGGTACAACGGGAGTGCTCACAGATTGGGGGGGCAATTCGTTCACCCCTGCATTTTGCTGCCCGACCTCACAAGGCGTCAAGCAATTCGCCTTGGGTTCGATCACCCCGCAAAATGACACTCGAAAGCCGGCCGTGGCACAGGGGGCCAGCCGATCTCTTCGGCCCGGGCACTCTCGCGAGATTCTTCTACAGGGCCGTCACAAATCACGAGTCTCACGGCAGCGCCAATTCGGCCTTTCTGTTTGCGCAAGCGATTGTTAATTTGAATTGCTGGTCTGTGCTCACCAACAATCCAAGAGGAGTCATCGAATGCGCCCGCTCGACGATCATTGTGGTTCGAAATGCCACTCGACAGTCAACCGCAGAGGCTTCATCAAGACTCTGGGCAGCGCCGCTGCTCTGGCGGCGGCGACCCCGGTCATGCTGGGAGGTCGCATTATTCAAGCCGCCCCTTCGCCTCAGAGTTCCGCCGAATCTGCGGTCGCCCGGTTTTTTGAAACCCTGTCGGCTGAACAGCGGCAAGTCATCGTGATGCCGTTTGACCATGCGCTGCGGCAACGAATTAACGCCAACTGGCATGTCACGAAACCGACGCTCGACGACAGTTTTTACACCGATGCTCAACGGGCACTGGCCAAAGAGATCGTCAAAGCGGTGACCAGCCCGGATGGGTATGAACGTCTCCAGAAGCAAATGGACGACGATGCTGGCGGCCTTGGCGGTTACAGTGTTGCGGTTTTTGGAACACCGGGTTCCGGTAAATTCGAATGGGAACTGACCGGACGACACCTCACACTTCGTGCCGATGGAAACAGCGTCGATCAGGCAGCGTTCGGAGGCCCGATCATTTACGGTCACGGCATCGAAACACCGACAGAGAATCTGTTTTATTACCAGACAAAACAGGTCAACGAAGTCTTCGGAGCCTTGGACCCGAAACAAGCCGAGGTCGCATTGATGAAAACGGCCCCGAAAGAAGATGCGGTCGCATTGCAGGGATCGGCGGGCAAGTTCCCCGGCCTGGCATTGAGTGAGTTGAAAGCCGACCAGAGAGCGCTCGTTGAAAAAACGTTGAAGGTCCTGCTGGCCCCGTATCGCCAGGAAGACGCCGACGAGGCTCTGGCCATCCTGAAAGCTGGCGGTGGTCTCGACAAATTGCATTTGGCGTTTTACCAGCAAGACGATCTGCAGGGTGACCGCGTCTGGGATATTTGGCGTGTAGAAGGCCCGTCATTCGTCTGGCATTTCCGCGGCGCACCCCACGTGCACGCGTACATCAACATCGGAATCAAGGAAGCTTGAGCGGCGAGAGTGCCATTCAAATCGAGGCTCGATCGACGGCGTTCGAGCCTCGGCCCCGACTACACCGAACAGGGATCGACCTGGCCTGCTGATGTCGCGAATTCTCACGTGGTTCGTCTGGTCTTGCGGAGCCTGCTGGCTGGGTTCATTTGGCTGCGCACCGCTCGCAGCGCAACAGGCGCCAAAAACTCAGCCAGAGGCTCTGGAACGCAGTTTCCGCGACCAGATTCAACCTGTATTGCGCGAACACTGTTACAGTTGCCATGGTCCAGATAAAGCCGAGGCCAAACTCGATCTGGCCCGTTTTCGGTCGACACAGGATATCGTGGGGGAATTCCGCACTTGGGAATTCGTCGCCGAGCGCCTGGTCGCCAAAGAGATGCCTCCTTCCACAGAAGGGAAGCAACCCACGGCCGCCCAGCGCGAGGCGATTGTGAAGTGGGTTCGAGACCTGGCAGACTTGGAAAGCCAGCGCAACGCGGGCGACCCCGGGCCGGTTCTGGCCCGCCGACTGAGCAACGCTGAATACAACCGCTCAATTCGCGACCTGACCGGGGTCGATCTGCAACCAACTCGAGAATTTCCGGTCGATCCGGCGAACGAGGCCGGGTTCGACAATTCCGGTGAATCGCTGACGATGTCACCGGCGCTGCTGAAAAAATATCTGGAAGCGGCTCGCTTCGTCGCGGACCATCTGGTGCTGAAGCCCAATGGATTTGCCTTTGCCCCCTATCCGGTCGTGGCGGAAACCGATCGCGACAACTATTGCGTGCATCGGATCGTCGATTTCTACAAGCGGCATCAGATCGATTACGCCGACTATTTTTATGCCGCTTGGCGTTACCGCCACCGCACTGCGTCAGGTTCACCGTCCGCGACCTTGGCAGAGGCGGCATCGACAGGCAACCTCAGCCCGAACTACCTCAACCTGGTTTGGACGCCTCTTCACGAAGAACACGCTGAGTCGGGACCGATGGCCGAGGTGGTGCGTGCCTGGCGGGCGCTACCTGACGAATCGACCAACACGGAAGCCTCGAGACGGGGCTGCGAAGCCATGCGAGAACTGGTACTCCGCCTGCGGCAAGCCC
>JAFEBR010000236.1 GCA_018242565.1 Planctomycetota bacterium
AGTCGTATCATGTTCATCGTGCTTGTGGCGCTCGCCGTCAGCCTGCTCGTGGTGTTCGCAATCTTCACCTTGATGTTCTGCGACGTGGCCTTTGGGCCGGCCCAGACCGCCATGGCAGCCGGCGGGGTTGCCACCGGCTGGGGTTCGCCCCGGACGGTGGGGCAGAAACTGGCTGACTGGGCCAGCAATGCCACCCAGACTCGCGGCCAGGCCTTGGCTTATGAACTCGCCCGCGAACTCCCGCACGAAGCCCAGACCGCGACGGTTGTCGCCAATCACGATCAGACCATCGGGTGTCCCTCGTATTCCCGCTCGGCGATCGCCGTCACAGCTCCCGAAGCGATCCGTACGGCCGATTTCCTGCAGCGCTTCCACCCGGAAGCGATTCCCACGGTTCGTGCCCAGGCGCTCGAAAACCTCCGCCAGACTCGGGGCATGACTCCGGAACAGTACCGGGCCGCGGCTCCCCGGTGTCCGCTGCTGGGCCCCGACAACTCGTGTCTTACTTACTCGGTGCGGCCGCTCAGTTGCCGAGGGGGCTGTGACCTCTCGAAGTCATCGACGTGCGGAATGGGGACTGACGGCGCCAGCGCCACGACGCGAGCCACGCCGGCCGCTCCGGTCGCTGATCCCGACTTCCGCGAAGCACTGCACTCGGCGGGGCTCGATGGCGAACTCTATGACCTGAACGGCGCCCTCGTGACGGCGCTCGAGACTCCGCACGCTGCCGAACGCTGGATTCGGGGTGAGCCGGTCTTCTCCAACTGTCGCCGCTACGAATAAGGAGCACCATGCACCGACGCGTTCTGTTGCAATGGCTGAGTGCGGGCATCGCCACCGCCTGTTCGGCGATCGTGGCGCTGCCCGGCATGTCGTATGTGCTGGGAACGGTGCGGAAACGCGAGACGGCCGACGCCGGGTTACGGCGGGTTGCGCCGCTGGCGGCACTGCGTCCGCATCAGCCGGTCGCGATCGCCTTGACCGGCAGTCGCAGCGATGCCTGGACCACCTACGCCCAGGAAGTCGTGGGACGGGTCTGGCTGGTGCGCCAATCCGATGAAACCGCCGCGCCGGGCGAAGCCCGCGTGCTGGCCTTCAGCACCATCTGCCCGCACCTGGGCTGCGAAACGCAGACCGACCAGGGGGGCAAGGGGTTTTTCTGCCCCTGTCACAACGCCAGGTTCGCGCAGGATGGCGACCTGGTCAAAGGGGCCGCTCCCGAAGGCCGGAACCCGGCCCCGCGCCCCCTCGACTCGCTCGAATGCCGCGTCGTGCAGGATGAAAAATCGGGCGAGTGGTGGGTGGAAGTGAAGTACGAAGAGTTTCAACGCGGATTGACACATAAAATCGCCACGGCCTGACGGGATCGCAACATAGTGTGGACATCGTTGTGGAATTGGTTGGATGCCCGGACAAATTTCCGGCAGGTGTTTGCTCCGCTGCGTGAGCGGATGCTGCCCCGCGGTCCGAGCTGGGTGTACACGACGGCGGCCTGCCTGCTCTGGCTGGTGGTCATTGAAATCATCACCGGCTTCCTGCTGATGATGACCTACAGCCCCTCGAGCAACAGCGCCTGGGCGAGCGTGCATTTCATCGAACACTCGCCGGGCGGAGCCTTTATCCGCGGCCTGCATCATTACACGTCGCAGGCCATCATCATCCTGTTCGGCATTCACCTGGTCCGCGTATTTCTGGTGGCGGCCTTCCGTGCACCTCGCGAACTGGTCTGGCTGACCGGCCTGTTGCTGATGCCGATGGTCATTGTCTGGGCCATCACCGGCAACCCGCTGGCGGGCACCCAGAAAGGGGTGGCCCAGATTGAAGTCGAAGGGAATATTCTCGGTTCCACGCCGCTGGTCGGACCCATGATTCAGCGACTGCTGATCGGCGGCAGCCAGGTGGGGCACCTGACATTCACACACCTGTATTTTCTGCACGTCGGTCTGATGCCGGTCGTGGTCATGGGCCTGCTGCTCGTACACCTCAACCAGGTCTACCGGTACGGCGTCACGATTTCTGACTCGGTGGAAGGCGGCGGCGCCCCGCTGCCTTATTATCCGTACCAGACGATCCGCAACATGATCGTGCTGGCGATGATGGTGGGAACGCTCGCTCTGATCTCTTGGCGGTTTGGAGCTCCGCTCGATGCGCCGGCCGATCCGTCGCTGCCGCATTCCCCCCGTCCCGAATGGTATTTCCTCTTCCTGTTCGAACTGCGACGGTACTTCGCCGGCGACTGGGAATTCATCGCGACTCTGGTGATCCCTGCTGTGGCCATGGGGGCCCTCGCCGCGATGCCGTTGTTCGACCGCTTCTGCTCGCACCGCGCCAGCACCTGGCTGCGGACCCTGACGGTCATCGTCGGGGGTGGGGCCTGGGCCACACTGACCTTGATCGCCTCGATGCGCGACTGGAACGATGCCGGGTACCAGGCCACGAAAGTTGCCAACGCCCAACTGGCCGTCCGGGCCCGCCAACTGGCCGACACCCAGCCCATTCCTCCGGAAGGGGCCGCCGCCCTGCTGCGTGACGATGCCAAGACGCAGGGCCCGCTGCTGTTTGCCCAACACTGTTCGAGTTGTCATTCGCACGCCGATGCGGAAGGGCGGGGCATTGTCGCCGCCCAGCCCTCGGCTCCCAACCTGTATGGTTTCGGCAGTCGGCGCTGGCTGACCGATTTCTTCGACCCCGAAAAGATCGCCGGCCCGCAATTCTTCGGCAGTACGAAATTCGCGAAGAGCGACATGGTGAAACTTGTCCGCCGGGTGCATACCGAGGCGGAAGACGACGCCGCGAAAGCCGAGTTGCGTGAGCGATATCAGAAACTGATTCTGGCTCTTTCAGCCGAGGCGGCACTGGTTTCGCAGCGCGACGCCGATGCAGCGGACGCCGAGGCGATCGCCGCCGGCCGTGACCTGCTGTGTGGCGATCTCGACTGCATCACCTGCCACAAATTCCGGGAAGAAGGGGACCTGGGCACGGCTCCCGATCTGACCGGATACGGTTCGCGCGACTGGCTGCTGGGCTTCATTTCGAATCCGCAGCACGAGCGGTTCTATGGTGAAAGCCGCAACGACCGCATGCCGTCCTTTGCTAAAGATCCGCAGCAACCCCAGGCCAATCTGCTGGGCCCGAAAGAACTCGGGCACCTGGTGGACTGGCTGCGGGGTGAATGGTACGAGCCCCCCGCGCCGCAATCGTCTGGCGCACCGGCCGCAGCGCCGCCATCCAAGGTGGTTGGTCAGGTTGTGCCCTGACCGAAGTTTTTCGTGTCTCTGTTCTCGAAGGAGGGCGTTTGATGAAGAATGTTCGCTGGGGAAGTTTGGTGATGCTGGTGTGTGCCGTCGCAGGGTTGGCCCTGCTGAGCACCGACGCCAACGCGCAAAAGACCAAAGGCAAGACGCGTGCTGCGTTGACGAAGCAACTGATGAAGGGACTCGTCGCTTCGAATTGCGGCGCCCTGAAAAAGGACCTCGATGCCGAAGCGCCCAACTGGGAAGACGTGGCGCTGCACGCAGCGCTGTTGAACGAATCGGGACACATCCTGCTGGATGACGGACGTTGTCCGGATGGGGACTGGGCGGGTGCTTCGAAAGCTCTGCAGACGCAGAGTGCGGCCATTCTCGAGGCTGCCGAGAAGAAGGATGCCGCCGCCGCGAAAGAAGCGTTCGGCAAACTGACGGCGGAAGCCTGCGGTGCCTGTCACAAGGCCCACAAGAAGTAACACCCGTCGACACCAAGACCCTGACGATTGCCGCGAATCGAATGCTGAGCCCGCTTGTGCCCTGCCGGGTCGCACTCTGATTCGCGGCAATTTTTTTATCGCTGTGATTGGATGCAGCTCATCACGTTCTGCCAAACGCCTGCCCGGTCGGCACGACCCCCCTCGGTGCCGTGCACCCCTTCTCCCCCGACTCCTCTCCCCCGGTGGGGCGAGGGGAGAATTGTCTGGGTGGCGGTGAAACAAGGGGAAATAGAATAGGGCGTTGGATCGACGGAGCGATCAACGACTTTGGGTGCCCCGACAGGGATCCTGAGCCATGAGCCGGTGGTTGAGTCCGCCCCAGCGGGCGACACCACCGGAAAGCTGTGGGTGGCATTGAAATGCTGGTGACGCGACGGTGCCGTGCGCCCCCTCTCCCCCGGCCCCTCTCCCCCGGTGGGGCGAGGGGAGAGATTGGTGGGTGGCTGTGAAACAAGGGGAAATTAAATAGGGCGTTGGATCGACGGAGCGATCCACGACCTTTGTATACCCCGGCAGGGATCCTGAGCCATGAGCCGGTGGTTGAGTCCGCCC
>JAFEBR010000237.1 GCA_018242565.1 Planctomycetota bacterium
CAATGAGGCGATCTGCTCGGGAGTAATCGGCGGTCCAAGAGACATGCAGATGATGTCGCTGATTTTGCCGATTGCGCGAAGACCAATTTCCCCGTTCCGCCTGCCCCGGACCGTGAACGGTTACGCCACGATCACGCGCTTCAACAAACGGTCTCAATTGTCAGGAAACACCCGATGGAAACCTGAAAATGCTTATGCATAATACACTGCAGAGCACCGCTTCTCCCTCGTTGAATTTGCTGGCCCGGGTTCAACAGGTTGATGGAGCGGTGCTTTTTTGTTTCTGCACTGAGCCTCAACCGGACCGGGAAGCCAAAGGGTACGACAGCGAGCCAAATTCGCGACGTAGAATTTTACGAATGCGCGGCGGCGGCACCGTGACGGCCCAGGGCAAGCCCGCGCGCGATTCCACGACGCTGCAACAGATTGCGAACGACTGAGCGGGGCCGATGCTCGAGACACGCTCTCGCGCCCCCGATTCACATGGCGACGGCAAGCACTACGTCAGTCACGGCGACGGCTGTCACGATTTTGACAGGCACAGTAGCCTGCGCCACGAGTTGCACGCCGAACCCGATCCAGATTGCGGCGTAGAAGAGGGGCAACGTTATTAAGAGAAGGAATGTCATACCAGCATTGTAACACTGGCCGCAGCGTCATGAAAGCGGGGGGATCTGGCGCGCGGCAGAATGGAGCTTTCCTGCCTGCAACGCGGAATCCGAACGAGATCACCGCCAAAGTCAATGACCGAATTGCCGTTCATTACCAATGTCGATAATACGGACGGCGATATCCATAACGGGGCCCGTAATAGCCTGGACCGACGACCACAACACCGGCCGGAGGGGGCGGAGCGTAATAAACCGGAGGCGGCACAGGACCAGCCGTGGAGACATGGACGCCAGTGGTCTGCATCGCCTGGATCACCCGGTCACTGACTCCCTGTTGCTTCAGTCGAATCAGCGCATCGGGAGTCGAATCCCACAGGCAGCCACGGGTGCGAATGGCGTTAATAATGACCTCATCGCCGACATGGTGCTGCGTCATCCGAACGACTTCAGATTCTGTAATCGCACGAGCGATCGCTTCCTGCCGGGCCGTTTCATATTGTGCGTGGGCCACAGCGACCTCGCGCTCTTCTTTCTGGTCTTCGGCATTCCCCACCAGGCTGCCGGCGACGGCCCCGGTCGCGGCCCCGATGGCAGCGCCTGCTCCGGGATGGCCAGTCGCTTCGCCGATAATGGCGCCCGTGACGGCCCCCAGTCCTGTCCCGGCGAGGGCGCCGCTCTGGGTGTTGTTCATATTCGCACAACCCGCCAGGCCCGTGGCGATCAGAGCGAACGAGAGAATTGAGATCGTTGGTTTCATGATGCGGCATCCTTGCCCATGAATTCATCGGCTGGCGACCCGGGAGTTCCGACTCCCGAACACACGCCGCTACGAATTATATCGTCGAGTCTGGAATTCCCCCAAGACCGATTTGTATGACAAATCCGTCGGCCAATCCGGCCTGTTTTCGCCATCAATACAGGCCTAAAGGAACGACGCAAGCGTAAGCAAGAAGATCAGTTACGATCCTTCCGCACCACCGGATCGCCAGCCAGCCAATCTTGGTTCATTTCCGACAAAGTTTGGCGGATGCCAGCGAACGCGATTCGATGTTCGTCAATAACCCCGAGTGGTGCCGGAATTGAAATTAGGAGGACAGATCCAAAACGGGGGCGAGAGCGTTGACTCATACCCAAGTAACCATCGTCACCTTGATCGCTGAATTACACCAGGCGGCAAACTCGCTTGATCACTGCACCGCGGCAGCCACTCGGGCAGAGGCCAATCCGCGGGGGTGGGGCTGGACAGCACCGCCAGGCAAAGAGGTCAAGATGACACATACGGTATCCGTCGCCGGGTCGGCCCAGGCCAGCGTACCAGTCGATCCGGTATGGCCAAAAGTTCTTTCAGAACATCCAGGACTTCCGGCGGTGGGCCCGACGTCGAACCCGAGCCCACGTGGCGTGAGCCCGGCTCCATTGCGATTCGTCACCATCAGCCTCGCCGTCTCGGGCTGCACGACCTGCCCCTGGGCACCCAGAAATTCGGACAGAAACAACGCCAGATCAGCCGCCGAGGCGTGTGCGCCGCCCCAGGGGGCCCCCAAAGATCGCCAGTACCGACTGTTCCAATCCCAATCCTTGGCGGCCGGATCGCCTGCCCCGGCTTCCGGCGCGGCGAATTCCGTCTGGCACGGAACGAACTCGTCGAGCGTGAAGGCCCCCAACCCCAAGGCCGAATGCTTCATCCCCAACCGTTCAAACACCGATCGGTTGACGAACTCGAGAATCGCCTTGCCGCTGATGACCCGTGCCACTTCGGTGGCGAGCAAGATGCCCATGCTCGAATATTGGTATCGCGTACCGGGAGCGAATTTGAGCGGAGTACGCAGCGCCTGATCGACAAACTCGGGCAACCCTGCGTGCTGCCGACGCAGGGCATTGTTTTCGGGCAGTTGATCAGGCAGACCCGAGACATGCGTCAGCAAGTGTTCCATGGTGACTTGATCACGACCTGCCCCCTGGAACTGGGGCAGATACTTTTGCACCCGATCAGCCAGTTTGAATTCGCCCCGATCGAAGAGGGTCATCAGCGCCGTGACGCAGATCGGCTTGGTGATCGACCCCAACAGAAACATCGCCTGATCCGACGCCAGCTTGCCGAAGCGGCGTGAGTATGACGTCTCTTTCTGTTTGACATACATCGTGGCCGACGAAATTTGACCACTGCCCGTGGCTTTCTCCAAAATCTCTGCCGCCTCGTCGAACCGCTGCGACTGCGATGCGGCCGACACAGGCGCCCCGAGTGCAGTCGCTAAAC
Organism: Planctomycetota bacterium; assembly: GCA_018242565.1. Taxonomy (GTDB): domain Bacteria; phylum Planctomycetota; class Planctomycetia; order Planctomycetales; family Planctomycetaceae; genus JACQFH01. Next base: position 2,869 of record JAFEBR010000237.1, read on the forward strand.
TCCATTGAACAAAGGTACGGCGTTTCATGTTTTGAATTCTACGGCCTGTTCAGAAGCATCGCGAGTGAAGCGAAGTGTGGACTCTGCAATTTGCCCGGCAACGCGACACGGCAACGCGATACGCCGAGCGGAGCAAAAGAACCGTCTTCAACACGAACGGATTCGGCTGATCGGAGTTGCCGGGCCCAATTCGAGATGGGAACCGAAGTCCGCCGCTGAGATTCATAGAAAGTTCAATAGGACTCGAGTTCGGTACGTTGGATCGACGGAGCGATCCAAGACATTGGGCAGACCAACTCGATTACGCAGCAGAGATTTATCAAACAGTTGGAGTTCAGGTATCAGTCCACCGGAGAATGCTTGAGGTTTTGCGGCCAAATCCGTTGCGGCCCGACAGGCGGCTGAGTCGGCACGAGAGACAATCCCTGCCGGCGAACGCATTAAACACCTTCCAGGAAACACGTTAGGTCACCTTGACACACGGCGGGGCTGAGGGAAACGGGACTGGGGCTGGCCTTCATCCATCGCCAGACTTGTGCCACACCGGGTCATGGCCAGAGGCGATCCTGGCGATCAGCGTCTGCAAAATTGTGGGGTTTTCTGCACTTTTTTCGATCGAGAATCCGAAAACCGACTCCAGACGCAGGGGAACGGACACCTGGCTAACGCAGGAAGAGACGGTTCGCCGGCAATCATCGCAAAGCGTGTCGACTTCGTTTCACCTCGGCAAGCACCTTGGCTCACGGGGCGAGCGCATTCCTCCTCGATCCTGGTCGGTGCTGCCCCCCGTGGCCCCAAGACGTATCTTCCGCTTTGCTTGCAAATTACCTGCCAGCCTGCGATAATTCTCGATTCGAAATCCAATTGGATACGCATTTGCCTGATGACCACTGCCGGAGCTGGTGGTCGATTCGAGGAGGATTTGCCGAGGTGGTTGCCATAGTGAGAGAAAACGTCAACGTCGCAGAGGTCGTGCTGGGTTCGGGACCGTTCGGAGTCGAAGAAATCCGCAAGCTGGAACTGGCCCTGCTGAACGGCCAGTGCGCAGAATTGCGCCAGGCTGCTGGAAATCTGCAGTCCGAAATCCTGCGGGAAGAGCCGAGCAAATCGAAATTGCTGTGCGCGGGCGTCGTCTTGTTCATCCTTGGCGACCACGCCAATGCGGAACCAATTCTCGCACGACTTTCCAGCGATGGAATTGGCAGTTTCTACCATGGCCAGGTGCTGGAAAGCCTGTCGCGGCACGCGGAAGCCGCCAAAGCCTACGAACAGGCCGCCAAACAGGGATTCGATCCTGTCACTTGCCTGCTGCATCGCGCCGGCGCCGTCCGAGCCGCTGGCAACATCCCCCTCGCGGAAGAGTTGCTGAAGCAGGCCGCCTCAACCGGGGGCGGAACGCGAGCGGAATACTGCTATCAGATGGGCTGCATTCTGGCAGACCATGGCGATACCTATGGTGCCGTCGAGTACTTCGAACGGGCCGTCGACATGAACACCAACCACCAGAAGGCGTTGTTCTGGCTGGCCGGCATCAATGCCTCGCGTGGCAATGATGAAGAGGCGATTCGGCTGTATGAACGGGCCCTGGCCCGACCGCCGCTGCACAAAGGCGCGCTCATCAACCTCGGATTGCTGTACG
>JAFEBR010000238.1 GCA_018242565.1 Planctomycetota bacterium
ACCCTCGGGATTCACGGCCGCAATGACGTTGCCATGCCAGTCGGTGCGAACTTCGTCAGCAAATCGGCCGACGTAGTTACGGACCACCGTTTGCACCGGCTGCTCGTAGCCCGACGGGCTGGGAGAAGTCAACAGATCATTCAAGAAACTAAACGCGCGATCATCCATGGCTAAGAGGCCCAGCCTCGTGAAATGGTGGACAGGGGTGTTCGTGAAAATTATAGCGAAACCGAAGGACCATCCAAGTGTGGGGAATCTGGACGGCACGAGCCCGTGGTGTTCGCAACACCCGATGTCCACCCGGTTTCCGAATCGTCAACAACGAAAACAGAGTCGTCTCGTCGACATTTTTCGCAACACATGCTTCCATTTTGACGATTTCAGACAACGGTGCCCACTCGTTTTCGCTCCTTGCGGATTCACTGGAACTGCAATACAGTCAGGTCAGCGCCGCGTGACTTGAATATTGGAGAGTTGAGGAGAACCATGGGACACAAGTCCCTCGAAGCCTGGGTCGAGGATGTCGCGCGGCTGACAAATCCAGCCGCCATTGAATGGTGTGACGGGTCAGACGCAGAAAGCACTCGCATCAACGAGTTGCTGGTCTCCACGGGCGATTTCATCCGCCTGAACCCCGAGAAACATCCGAATTCGTTTCTGGCGCGCAGCGACCCCAGCGATGTCGCCCGGGTGGAAGATCGGACCTTCATCTGCAGCCGGGTTGAACAGGACGCCGGCCCGACGAACAACTGGTGCGCCCCGCAGGCGATGCACGAGACGCTCCGTCCACTGCTGGCAGGAGCGATGCGGCAGAAAACGATGTACGTGGTGCCGTACCTGCTCGGCCCCGCGGGCAGCCCGCTCTCGAAAGTGGGTGTCGAACTCACCGACAGCCCGTACGTTGTCGCCAATCTGCGGATCATGACGCGCATGGGCCAGGTCGCGCTGCAGGAACTGGGTACGTCGGGATCGTTTTCCCGAGGCCTGCACGCGGTGGGAACACTCGATCCGCAGCACCGGTACATCAGCCATTTCCCGGACGAAAACCTCGTCATCAGTGTGAATTCGAATTACGGCGGCAACGCGCTGCTCAGCAAAAAGTGCTTTGCACTGCGGTTGGCAAGCGTGCTGGCGCGCGACGAAGGCTGGCTCGCCGAGCACATGCTGATTTTGTGCCTGACCGACCCCACGGGACGCAAAACGTATATCTGTGCGGCGTTTCCGTCGGCGTGTGGCAAGACCAACCTGGCGATGCTGATTCCACCGGCACGGTATCGCGACGCAGGCTGGAAAGTCGAAACGATTGGCGACGACATTGCCTGGCTGAAATTCGGTGCCGATGGGCGTCTGTACGCCATCAATCCCGAGGCCGGCTTTTTCGGCGTCGCCCCGGGAACCAGTGCCCGGACAAACCCCAACGCCATCGCGGCGTGCAGCGCGAACACGATTTTCACGAATGTCGCGCTGCAACCGGACGGAACCGTGTGGTGGGAAGGGATTGGGGGCACGCCTCCCGAGCACCTCATCGACTGGCGTGGCCAACCCTGGCAACCGGGTTCAAAAACCTCGGCGGCTCATCCCAACAGTCGCTTTACGGCTCCCGCCCATCAGGCTCCCTGCATCTCGCCCGACTGGGAACGCCCCGAAGGGGTACCGATCAGTGCGATCATCTTCGGCGGCCGCCGCGCGAAAGTGATGCCGCTGGTGTACCAGGCGTTCAACTGGCAGCACGGCACGTATGTCGGAGCGACGATGAGCAGCGAAAAGACGGCTGCGGCCGCTGGCACCGTGGGCGAACTGCGGCGCGACCCCATGGCGATGCTGCCTTTCTGCGGTTATCACATGGCCGACTACTGGCGGCATTGGCTGGAGGTCGGGCAGCGGGGTGGCGAGAAGATGCCCAAGGTTTTTCACGTGAACTGGTTCCGCAAGGATGCCCAGGGGAAATTCTTCTGGCCCGGCTTCGGCGAGAGTATTCGCGTACTGAAGTGGATCGCCGAGCGCTGCCGCGGCGCCGGGGCGGCAACGGAAACCCCGATTGGCTGGCTCCCGACGGTGGAAGCGCTGGATGCCGCTGATCTGGGACTGCAACAGGCCGCCGTCGATGCCCTGTTGCGGGTCGATCGCCAGGAGTGGCAGGACGAAGCCGCCGTGCGCGGCGATTACCTGGGCTCATTCGGCGACAAGTTGCCGGCCGAATTGCTTCAAGAAAACCAGGCGCTCATCTCGCGGTTGGGTTGATTCGCCAGCCGCCGGAGGCAAGGCACGACGGAGATGTGTCAACGTCGCGCCCGACCAGATTCCAGGGCGGTTTCCTCGCATCGAATGCGGGAAACCGCCTGAACCGGAACGTTGAGCGAGCCCGATGTGGTCTCGATCAGTGACCGACCACTTTCTGGAAGCGGCGGACAGCCTCTTCCACGTTTTCCCGGCTGTTGAAGGCGCTCAATCGGAAATACCCTTCGCCGCTGGCACCGAATCCGCTGCCGGGGGTGCCCACCAGATGGGCCTCGCGCAACAGGCGATCGAAGAACTCCCAACTCGTTTCGCGTCCCGGAGTCTTCACCCAGACATAAGGTGCGTTCACGCCACCGAAGACCTGTACGCCGATCTTTTCGAGTCCCTCGCGAATCAAGCGGGCATTCGCCAGATAAAAGGCAATCAACTCTCGGACTTGGCGTTGACCTTCTTCGCTGTAGGCCGCCTCGGCGGCCCGCTGCACGGGGTACGACACGCCGTTGAACTTCGTGGTGTGGCGACGGTTCCACAAACCGTGCAAAGGCACCTGCTCGCCGGTACTCGTACTGCCCACGAGGGACTTGGGCACGACGGTGTACGCGCAACGCACGCCAGTAAAGCCGGCCGTCTTGCTGAAGCTGCGAAATTCAATCGCGACTTCCCGCGCCCCGGGAATCTCATAGATTGAGTGAGGAATGCTGGGGTCGGTGATGAACGCCTCATACGCGGCGTCGAACAGGATCACCGACTTGTGCGCGCGGGCGTACTCCACCCATTTCGTGAGTTGTTCGCGAGTCGCCACGGTCCCCGTGGGATTATTCGGGAAGCACAGGTAAATCAGATCGACGTGTTCGGTCGGCACCGGCGGGACAAACTGATTCTCGGCATTCGTGGGAATGTAAACGAGGCCAGCGTAGCGCCCTTGTTCGTCGGCGGCGCCGGTGCGTCCGGCCATCACGTTGGTGTCGACGTAGACCGGATACACCGGATCGGCGATCGCGACTTTGTTGTCGTTTCCGAATATCTCGAGGATGTTCCCGGTATCGCATTTCGAACCGTCCGAGATGAAGATCTCGTCGGCTTCAATCGGTGCGCCGCGCGAGGCAAAATCCTTCGCCGCGATGGTATTCCGCAGAAAATCGTAACCCTGCTCGGGGCCGTAACCGCGAAAGCTCGACCGCACCCCCATCTCGTCGACCGCCTTGTGCCAGGCCGCGACGATGGCCGGCGGCAAGGCCTCGGTCACATCGCCAATGCCGAGACGGATCACCTTGGCCTGGGGATTGTCGGCACAGAATTTCGTCACACGACGCCCGATTTCGGGAAACAGATATCCAGCCTTGAGCTTGCGGTAGTCTTCGTTAATGCGGGCCATACGGTACGTGATTTCTCAAAAAACTTGCGGAAACGTTCAAATCGTGGCGTCGATTGATATATCGCCCGCTGAGAAACTGCAAGCGCCTCGCGGGCGAAGTGTCGCAGCATTTCCCATATGCCCGGACAGACTCCCCCCGCAGCACCACGCTGCAGATGTCGCTGCGGGTGGTTATTGATATTCTGAAGTGCGTGTGTCATCGTCGTTTGCCGACCCAATCCTTCCTGTCCGGAGTTCCTGCCGTGACGCGTGTGCGATCTCTGTGCCTGCCTGTTCTGCTGATATTCTGCGGCCTCCTGTCGGGACGGGTCTGCGCCCAGGGAGATATCCGGGAATTGAAACTGAGAGACTGGGAACCGCGCTCGATGCTGAAAACCAAGACGACGCTGATTGAAAAACCCCGCTTCCCCGTCATTGATATCCATAACCATCTCGGCGGCGGCAAGGACTTTCTGACCACGGAACGCGTCGCCCGGTATCTGGCGGAAATGGACGAAGCGGGAGTTCGGAGTGTCGTCAATCTCGACGGCGGCTGGGATGACCGATTGAAAGAGACGCTCGCCGCACTCGATCAGACCCATCCGGGCCGATTTTTCACATTCGCGCTGATCAATTTCGACGGCATCGACGACGACAACTGGACCGAGCGTGAAGTGGCCAGGTTGGAGGCGGGCTTTGCCGCCGGAGCCAAGGGACTGAAGATCGACAAGCGTCTGGGCCTGCGCTGGAAATACAAATCGGGCCGAGTCATGCCGGTGGACGATCCCAAACTGGATCCCCTCTGGGCCACGTGTGCCAAATTCAAACGGCCGGTGGTGATTCATGTTGGCGATCCGGCCGCCTTCTTTACGCCGCTCGATCGGTTCAACGAACGGTGGCATGAATTGAACGCCCATCCGGACTGGCTGTTTTTTGGTGAGCAGTTCCCCAAACGCGAAGACATTCTCGACCAGTTGCACCGCGTGATCGGCCGCCACCCGGAAACAACCTTCGTCAACACCCACTTCGGCAACAATGCTGAAGACCTGGCCGCGGTCGCCGAGCAACTCGACAAACACCCTAACATGTATGTCGACTTCGACGCCCGGATTTCGGAACTGGGGCGGGCCCCGTATTCGACGCGACGGTTTTTCATCAAGTACCAGGACCGGGTGCTGTTCGGAACCGACACGACTCCCCGACGCGAAGCGTTTCGCATTTACTATCGATTCCTGGAAACCGACGACGAGTATTTCGACAGTGCCCCCAGCCACCACCAGCAGGGTTTCTGGATGATCTATGGGATCTTTCTGCCCCCTGAGGTCCTCGAAAAAATCTACTTCAAAAACGCCGAGCAGGTCCTGGGGTTGGCCGCCGGAACCACCACGCCGACGAACGCGGTTCGTCGGCCTGATGATCAGCCGCAACCCGGCGGACGGGATGAGGGAGTGCTGAAAGTCAAATTGACGACCGATTTCGTCGTCACAGGGGAAGGCAAAAATGCGGCCTGGGACAAAGCCGCCTGGCAGGCCTTGCCGCAGCGCACCCGTGACGGACTGCCCTATGAATCGCGTTTCAAGCTGCTCTATTCAGCGACGGGGTTGTACATCCTGTTCGAGGGGACCGACAAAAAACTCTCGGCCAAGATCGACAAGGATTTCGAAAACCTGTGGGAAGAAGACGTGTTCGAAGCGTTCCTGTGGCCCGACGAACAACACACGACCTACTTTGAGTACGAGATCTCGCCTCTCAATTATGAACTGCCGATTCTCGTGCCCAATTTCGATGGAAAATTCCTGGGCTGGCTCCCCTGGCACTATGAAGGGAATCGCAAGACCCGCAAGGGGACGGCGGTCACGGGCGGTCCGAAGAAGCCGGGGGCGGCGATTTCAGGATGGTCTGCCGAGGTGTTCATACCCTATACGCTGATGGCCCCGCTGCAGAATGTGCCCCCCAAATCGGGCACCGTCTGGCGGGCGAATTTCTATCGCGTCGATTATGACGAAGGCAAACCGACGCGCTGGACCTGGGTCCCCGTCGGACCGAGTTTCCATGAATTTCAGAAGTTTGGCCGTCTGGTTTTTGAGTGACTGCATCGCATGACCCGTCTTTTCGCTGGAACGCCGTTCGACCGCCCGCCGGTCTGCGAACGGTGTGGCAAACTCGAATCAGAATGCCGCTGTCCACCGCCGCCCCCCGTGAAGCATCTGGTGCCGCCGGAAAAACAAACGGCCCGTCTGGCCATCGAACGCCGGGCCCGCGGGAAATCGGTGACCGTCGTCAAAGGACTCGCGGCGGCAGATAATGACCTGCCCGCGCTGTTGAAACGATTGAAGAATCACTGCGGCGCCGGCGGCACACTCGCCGGAGACGACCTGGAAATCCAGGGCGAACACCTGGAGCGTCTGCGAAAGCTGTTGGAAGAGATTGGGTATCGAGTCAAATGACCATATGAACAGCGCTGGCTTGACCAGGCTGTGCGACGGTTGGAAGACGATCGCGAGAAATCGTGATGGCAGCCCGTCAGGCTTCGGCCGGTTTGCGCAGAATCTTTTCCATGGGTCGCCCCTTCGCCAGTTCGTCGATGAGCTTGTCGAGGTAGCGAATTTCGCGCATGGTCGGCTCTTCGATTTCTTCAATGCGAACGCCACAAATTACTCCCTTGATCAGGGAGCGCAAGGGGTTCGGTTTCGGAGCATCCGCGAAAAAGGTTTCGAAGTCGGTTTTGTTCTTCAGCTGTTTCTCAAGATCGCGCTGGGTGTAACCGGTCAGCCAGCGAAAAATCTCATCGACCTCGGCTTTGGTCCGCCCCTTTTTTTCGGCCTTGGCGATGTACAGGGGATAAACACTGGCCACGCTGGTCGTGAAAATGCGGTGCTTGCCCATACGGTGATTGGTCCTGCAAGTGAGCCCTGCGCAATGCAAAGGGATGGTGGAGTCAGATCGGTGAGTCGAGATTGTAGCAATTGCCATGAGGAAGTTGGGAGCATCGATACGAACAAGCGCCTCCCGCAGCCCCAAAGTGGGGCCGGCCGGCTTTGGCAGGAATCGACGCACGCCCGACAAAACGGTCCGTTGCAGCCAGCCACCCCACCCGCTTTGCCTGTATTCCGCAGATCCTTGATCTTGACGAAAATTGCCAAGACGCCGATAAATCGCCTCGTGACCGGCGGTTCGTGGTTGAATCGCCTTTCCTCGGGACAAGGATTGTTCGCCAGATGCCGCCAACACGTCGACTGCTGCCACGTGCCCTCTGGGCGGGAGCATTTCTGCTCGTCCTGGGTGGAACATGGGTCGCGTCGTGGCGCATCCCCGCTGGCGCCGCCACGGGAGAACATCTGGCCACGGGTGAAACCGCCCGGGCCCCCCACGACCAACCCCAGGCCCCCGACCGGACGACATGGCGTGTCGCCACCTGGAACATTCACTCTGGAAAAGGCCGCGATGGCAGGCTCGATCTGCAGCGCATCGCCCGCCAATTGGCTGAGTGTGATTTCGTCGGCTTAAATGAAGTGCGGGGCACAACGGGTTGGACTGGGCCCAATCAGGCCGAAATACTGGGACGAACCTTGAACGCCGGCTGGTTGTTTCATGCTTACGAACGCCGCTGGGGACGCGACGATTTTGGAAATGGTGTCGTCTCGCGCAGTCCCGTCACCGCGTGGGAACGCCAGCCTTTGCCCTGCACGTCGGTGAAAGGGCACGGCAACATAATCCGGCACACGGTCACCTGGAACGCGCAGTCGATCCAGATTCTGGTGACTCATATTGACCGGCAGGCCGATCGACGGGTGCAACTGCGGCAGGCCTGTGAACAGTTTCTGTCTCTGCCTGCTCCCGCCATTTTGATGGGAGACCTGAACACCACCGCCAGCGACGCAGAACTGGCCTCGCTGCTGGCAACGCCGGGTGTCGTCGACGTCATGGCCCGCAGTGCCCCGCCCCCTTCCGCAGACCGCATCGACTGGATCCTGGCCCGCGGCCTCGAGTGTGTCGCGGCGGGCCTCATCGATCACGGCGAATCGGACCATCCCCTGTTGTGGGCGGATTTGAGACTTCCCGATTCACAGCCGCACTCGCCAACACCGGGTCCGAACGATCCGACGACACTCAGTGAGGCGGCAACCGACGACCTGCGTTGAGCTTGCCCACTACTGCACACATCAACTGGACCTGCTGCTGATTTCGTTTTCCTGCTGGAGCCGTCATGGATGACCTCGCCCCCGTCCAAAATTGTCTGTCACGCCGCGATTACCTGCTGCTGGCGGTGTATTGCGTGATCTTGTTCGGCCTGTCACTGGTGAGCGGCCGACCGCTCACCATGCACGAAGGGGTGTTGCCGGAAACCTCGCGAGAGATGTCGCTCGATCACGACTGGATCATCCCGAAAAACGGCGGGCATCCGTGGATGGAAAATCCACCGTTGCCCCAATGGATCACTGTCGGCATCGGTTATCTGTGCGGCGGTTGCGATCGAGTGTGGGTGGTGCGGATTGGTCCGGCCCTCGTCTCGCTGCTGACGGTGCTGCTCGTAGCCCGTATGTCGGGACGCTGGTTCGGTCGGAATGTCGGATTGCTCTCGGGATTCGTGCTGGCCACGACTTATGAGTTCACGCAATATGCCTGGCTGGCGGAAGATGAAATCTATCTCTGCGCTCTGTGTACGCTGGCGGTCGATGCCTTTGCCCGCCTGGAATTTGACCGCGGCGACTCGGCTGCCCCGGGCAGTCGCAATCCATTCGGCCCCAGACCTGCGAGCCTCGTCTGGCTCTGTGTGGCTCTGGGGCTGACCAACCTGGCCAAGGGCATTCTGTTTGGTGCCGCGATGGCCGGAATTCCCATGGTGGGTTTTCTGCTGTGGAACCGCGACTGGCGACGAATCAGCTTTTACACCTGGTTCTGGGGCGCGGTGATTTTTCTGGCACTCGTCGTCTGGTGGCCCTTGATGGCGGTGTGGCAGATGCCCGATGCGATCGAAGAATGGAAATACGACCATGTCGGCCGACTCGATGGATCGTACACGGAATTGACTCAGCCCTGGTATTACTATTTGCGAGTCTTGCCGGGCAATCTGGCCCCCTGGACGCTCGTCTTGCCATTCGCGTTTGCGATCACAGCCCGCCGCGCTCTGCGCGAGCGTTACAGCCCCGAACGCTTTGTCTGGTGCTGGGCGATTCTGCCCATCGTGGTGTTCTCGTTTTCTCCGGGGAAGCATCATCATTACCTGCTGCAGTGCACCGCCCCGTGGGCGATTTTGGCAGGGCGGTCCCTGCCCTGGCTGCACGCCCAAATTCTGGCCTGGCCAGAGAAGATGCGACGACCGATCAACAGCCTGTTGACACTGGCCCTGCCGGGTGAAATTGCCATCGCCGTGCTGCACAAGAAGTTGTCGGGGCCCGGCTGGCTCTTCCCCGCCCTGCTGGTCGCCTGGCCCTGTATCGCGTTCGCGTTTTCGTGGGCGACCGCCCACCGCCGCGGAACTGTGGCCGCCGCGGGCCTGCTGAGCATCGTGACCCTCGGCTTCATGGGTGGCCACTTGTATGCCGCGAAATACGCCGACCAGTGCATCGCCGACACAATCTTCCTGCAGGCGGTCCCGGGCCAGGTCCCCGACCAGGCGAAGATTCTGGTGAACTCTGATTCCCATGGCATGGATGAATTGCGGATCCAGTTCTACCTGGGACAGCGCAGCCAGGGACTGCACAACCTGACCTTCCTGGCCGACGACCGCCTGCCCGGCACCGTGTATCTGATCACGCGGGCTGAGCACGAAGACGAATTGCGCCGGTACGGGGACCCCGAACAGATCTCGCAGAGTGCCCGCAGCCGTCGGGAAAAATCGCCTAAAGATCGCCTGACTCTGTACCGCCTGCAACTCCACGACGATCTGCCCCGTTACTCGACGGCCGGCATTCGCGTGTCGCCGTTGCAGGCTGCCCGCCGAGCCCCCGGACCTTTCCTAGGGCAGGCTCCCGAAAACTCGGCACGACGATAGCGGAACTCGCGGGCACACCTTGGTTAGGATCTTCCGCCTCTGAGCGAAGCCAAGGTCAGCGCCTTGCCCGTGCCCAAGATTTCTTCGAGCACGTGGCGGCGTCTGTACGGCCCAGAGGCAGCGGCAACAGGGTCAGCCTCGACTTTTGCAGGTCGTGGGGCCGATGGTTTCGTGCTCCCGGTCACCCTCATTGCCGGCCCAACGGACCCCGGCTATCATCGTGGTTTTCCCCTGGAAACTGCCTCAAGACGGACTGGAACTCCCAGATGCTGCTTGTCAACACCACCCATTGGCCGCTCGCCCTGCTGGCTGTTGTTGTCGGAACATTGGCCACCACTTCGGTCGCCGCCGAAAAAGAAAAGAAAGGTACTCAAGTGTCTGTGCAACCCTTCGGAAAGCTCGCCGATGGCTCGGAAACCAAGCTGTTCACTCTCACCAATGCCCAGGGCCTGGTCCTGAAACTGACCGATTACGGTGCCCGGATTGTGGCCGTAGAAGCTCCCGACCGCGCCGGCAAGAAAGCGAATGTCACACTGGGCTTCGACTCGGCCGAAAAGTATGCGGCCAATGGCTCGTTCTTTGGCTGCACCACCGGTCGTTATGCCAATCGCATCGCCAAGGGTCGTTTCACACTCGAAGGTAAAGAGTACAAACTGGCGACCAACAATGGCCCCAACCACCTGCATGGCGGAACCAAGGGCATTGATCGCTACGTCTGGAAATCTGAGTCGATCACCGGCCCTGGGAATTTGGCGGGGGTCCAGTTCACACACATTTCACCCGATGGCGATGAAGGCTACCCGGGTGCCCTCAGCATGATGGTCACTTACTTGCTGACCGAAAACAACGAAGTCCGTATCGACTACGCCGCGACAACCGACAAACCGACGGTGCTGAATCTCACGAACCACGCCTATTGGAACCTGGCGGGAGCCGGAAACGGCGACGTTCTGAGCCACAAGCTGACGGTGGGCTCAGATCAATACCTGGCGGTCGACGACGGCCTGATTCCGACCGGCAAATACACGCCGACCAAGGGGTCACACATGGACTTCACGCAACCCCAGGTCATTGGTTCGCGGATTGCCGAAACCAAAAAGGGGACTCCCAACCCGAATGGCTATGACCATTGCTATGTTCTGCCGGCCAAGAATGGCGAACTCGTGTTCGCCGCCCGTGCCGAAGATCCGCAGAGTGGTCGGGTCATGGAAATCTTCACGACGGAACCGGGAATCCAGTTCTACACGGGGAATTTCCTGGACGGGTCGGCCCCAAATGGCGGCTTTCAGCAGCACGGTGCCTTCTGCCTGGAAACGCAACATTTCCCTGATTCGCCGAATCATCCTGAGTTTCCCACCACGGTGCTTCGTCCCGGACAGACGTACAAGCAGTCCACGGTGCATAAGTTCTCGGTCGCCAAGTAGTCGCCCGTGCGGCGGACATTGGCTCGCGTGCGCGGGGGAGCAGCGAATCGACATGTCTTGAACCACGTGCCGACCCGTCAATGGCGGACGGCACGCGGCCTACGTGTTTTCGGGTGGCATACGGACCGGCGACACCCCCTTTTCGGGCCCACCTGCCGGGAACCACCTTCGCGACCTGACACCCAGCCTGTGATTTTCAGGAGTCCTCATCATGCGTAGCGTTCGATTATCGCGTCGACTCTGTCTGCTGCTCGCCGGATTCTGGGTTTCGACCTGCCTCCACGCTGCCGTTTACGCCGAGTGGAAGCCCAAACAGGCACCGCTCATGACCCGCTGGGCCAAAGACGTTGATCCGGCCCGACCTTTGCCGGAATATCCCCGGCCACAACTCGTACGTCAGGCCTGGCAAAATCTCAACGGCCTGTGGAATTACGCCATCCGCCCGAAGAATGACGCCCAGCCCACAAATTTTGACGGCGACATTCTGGTTCCCTTCCCGGTTGAATCGGCACTATCGGGGGTTATGCAATCGGTCGGAGCCGACAAGCGACTGTGGTATCGACGCTCGTTTGAAATTCCGGCCCAGTGGTCGGGCCAGAACGTCTTGTTGCATTTCGGAGCCGTGGACTGGGAAACTTCGGTCTGGGTGAACGGGAAGTCGGTGGGTTTGCATCGGGGTGGGTACGATCCGTTCACGTTCGACATCACCGACGCCTTAAAAAGCACGGGCCCTCAGGAACTTATCGTCGACGTGTGGGATCCCACCACGCGCGGCTCACAACCGGTTGGCAAGCAGCATGATCGTCCCGAAGGGATCTGGTATACGCCTACGACCGGCATCTGGCAGACCGTCTGGCTGGAACCTGTTCCAAGAAGCTTCATCCGCGGTTTGAAAATTACTCCGCAGGTTGACACGAATTCCGTCGTTGTCGAAGCCCAGGTCACGGGCCAGCCTGCCGACGGGAAGATTGCGATCGACATCGGCCTGCGAAACACCGCCGCCGGCCAACCTGTGCGCACCATCACAGCCACGGGGGCCCCCAATCAGCCGATCGTTGTATCGCTGGGAACCGAACCGGCTGCGCTGTGGTCCCCCGACGCTCCGGTGCTGCATGACCTGACCGTCAAACTGCTGACCGGTCCGGCGGGTGGCACCGCAACCGTGGTCGATGCCGTGGGCAGTTATTTTGGACAGCGCAAGTCATCGATTGGCCCGGATGAGAACGGGGTGACCCGCATCCTGCTGAACAACAAGCCCTTGTTTCAGTTCGGCCCCCTCGACCAGGGTTTCTGGCCCGATGGGTTATACACGGCCCCGACCGATGAAGCGTTGAAGTCGGATATCGAAATCACCAAACAATATGGTTTCAACATGGCGCGGAAGCACGTCAAAGTTGAGCCGGCCCGCTGGTACTACTGGTGCGACAAACTGGGACTGCTCGTGTGGCAGGACATGCCCAGCAGTGCCGATGGACATATCGCTCCCGGTCGGGGAGAGGGAACCCGCCCCGAAGAGACGGTCCGCAATTTCGAACGCGAACTGAAAGCCCTGATCGACACACACCGCAATGTCCCCAGCATTGTCATGTGGGTGCCGTTTAATGAAGGCTGGGGCCAGTTTGACACCGTACGGATTGCGAAGCTGGTGAAGGATTATGACCCGACCCGGCTCGTGAATTGTGCCAGCGGCTGGAATGATTTCCCCGCGGGCGACGTCCACGACATTCATGTCTATCCGGGCCCGGCATCACCGAAACCCGAAACGCACCGCGCGGCCGTCCTGGGAGAATATGGGGGGCTGGGGCTTCCTCTGCCGGGGCATACCTGGCAGAACCAGAAGAATTGGGGCTATCGGAGTTTCACATCGGTGGGTGACCTCACCGCAGCCTACCTGCAGTTGACGAACCGCCTGCGTCCCCTGGTCGGGTCTCCCGGACTCTCTGCTGCCGTGTACACCCAGACGACGGACGTTGAAATTGAAGTCAACGGACTGCTGACCTACGACCGGGCGGTTGCCAAGCTGAAGCCCGAAGTCTTAGCACCGGCCCACCGCCGGGTGTATGGTCCACCTCCGCGATTGATCGAACGGGTGCCCACCTCGCAGACAATGGCGCAGGAATGGAAATTCACGTTCGACAAGCCCGCCGACAACTGGTTCGAGGCGGCATTCGACGACACCGGCTGGAAAGCCGGCCCGGGTGGTTTCGGTACCCGCGGCACCCCCGGTTCGCAGGTACGCACTGAGTGGAAATCCAACGATGTCTGGATCCGTCGCTCGTTCACACTGGATGAGAAACTCAATCGCGAGCATCTCCAATTGGTGCTGCACCACGATGAAGACGCCGAGGTATATCTGAATGGGGTACTGGCCGTTAAAGCCGCAGGTTACACGTCAGATTACCAGTGGTTTGACATCGCGCCGGCTGCCCGGCAGGCCCTGAAAGCGGGCCGTAATACCCTGGCGATCCACTGTCGACAGACCGGCGGCGGTCAGTACATCGACGCCGGGTTGATCGAATTTGAAGAGACGACGGTGAAATAACACGTTGGTCGTTGGCCGTCCTGCCCGATTTTTCCGGGATCTGACGAGACCGTACGGCACTCAGTTGCGGCGGTATTCGGCTTACCGGCACCGAAATCGTCGGGCCGGGTTTAATTCGTAGAAAAATCGATGGACCAGCAGCAGGTTGCTGCCGGGCACATGGCAGTCGGGCCGGGTGGGGTGCGACTCATTGGGTTGCGTCCCGCGTGCTCGTGCAGTCGCCAACACCAGTCGAGCGAGTTGAAATTGGCGCCACCGGCGTTGCTTCAGCGACTGGGGCTTCGAACTTCTCAGTCGGCCGCTGCGCCGCCATTCTTGCAGGGGACCGCGGGGCACAACAGCCGCAGTCGGCATCGGTGCGGTCTGCAGCAATTTGCAATCAACCGCATTGGCAGGGGCGTCGGGGTTCTCGCATTCTGGTGGCAAAGACAACATCCAGAACGGGCGCCCTTTCGGATCTGTCGCCTTCGAGATGACGACGTTCATTCGCCCGGCGATGCTGCGCAATTGTGCCGGGGGAAACTTGCAGGCCCGGGCGAGCCTCAGCACGTGTTCCATGGGCCGACTTCCAGACTCTAAGGCCATGGTCAGGAAACGCTCAATCGCCTGCTCTTGCCCCACGGGATCATGTCGATCGACCGGTAGACTGGGGTCCCAGACCACCTGGCCATTGATCCACTCGAAAGCCATCCCCGGAGGTTCCAAAAATGTCGTGGTGCGATGGGCGATCAACAGTTGTCGACCTGCGGCCCGGGGATCGTCAACCACACTCCACACGTAGCGGGCTGTTTCGGTGCGAAATCGCGAAGACACCCGCAATTTGCCCTGGGCGTCAATGCGGGCCCCGGCATCCAACGTCACGAGCAGACCGACGTTGAACACTCGCGAGATTTGGCGAAGAGCCATCAGCGTCTCGGCGACATGTGCCGGCTTGGCACAGTAA
This sequence comes from Planctomycetota bacterium, assembly GCA_018242565.1. Classification (GTDB taxonomy): domain Bacteria; phylum Planctomycetota; class Planctomycetia; order Planctomycetales; family Planctomycetaceae; genus JACQFH01. The sequence continues at coordinate 14,497 of JAFEBR010000238.1, forward strand.
TCGGACAGCGAATCGATCACGACACAGCGCACATCGGGACGAATGGCCAGCATCTGCTGTAATGCCGGCAAATCACGAGGAAACTGGAAGGCCCCTCCCCCAGTCACATGGGCCGCTGCCGACTTTCCTGCCGCCTTACGGCCCGGGGACTTGCGTGGTGGCGAATGGCCCGCGACCGATTGGAAACACTGGGACAAGGCACGCAGAATTTCGGCATTTCGATTGCCGTCACCCGCCGGTCGTGCAAAAAACCACTCTTGGAAAGGCGATGCCACATCGGCGTCAGACGGACTGACTGCGGGTGTTTGGAGACTCTCGAGACTGGGGACAGTTCCTGCCAGTTCAATCCGGGAGAGGTCCCCACCCAGATCGCTCAACCGCTGTCGAGTCGCCCATTCGTCGCCGCGCTGGCACAAGATCAACACTCGCGCCGGCACCAATGCCATTGATTCCGATGCGTCGGATTCTGGCTCGGCCGATGGCTGGAACGGCGGTTGGCCCGGACGTGTGCCCGCAATTCCGTTCGGGGCCATCGACGTCGTGGGGCGCCGCTTACGATCGGGCGACGCCTTCGACCGCGCGAGTGGCCACACTTCGCCCCGGCTGACATGGGCCGCTAGATCGAAAACGACCAGAGATTTTCCCAGGCCGGGAGCCCCCTCGAACAATGTCATCTGGCCCAGCGGAATTCGACCAGGTACCAGCCATTTCTCTAGGTCCGAGTACTTCTGCGCCTGCCGAACCGGTGCCGACAGCGATGGCGACGGCAACGACGATGGCAAGCCAGCGGAACCGATCACGAGTGCTCCCGGGGGCTCCACCGCAGGCTGTCGCAGCCCTTCTGCGCACAACGGAGACTGGACAAGGTCCTGGGGGTATTGCCCAATGAATTGGAATTCCGACGGCACAGTCATGTTCGTGTCTACTCGCTTCCGGAGTCTTGCCACCCACACAAACTACTGTAATTACGTCCACATCCGATGTCAATACACTTGTTCACCTATACTGAACCGCATGCGATCGGGTAATGAATGGGATCTCCCCATGCGCAGCCAACCACCATGCCCAAGTCCGGGACCGGCACCACCGCGGGCCGAACGGCCCCCAGGAAAGGGGGCCGCCGACGGTCACTGGGCCGCATTTCCGCGGCGACCTGTCGCCAACGATCACCGCCTTCACGGAACGGCGAACGACGCATTCGCTTTCGACTCGAGCGAAACGGTCATGCCCCCGGCGCCATTCCCCTGGTCGAGTTTCAACAGCAAGAGATTGTTGCCCGGTTTGAGCATGACCTTGATTTTGTCCTGCGCGGGGTGCAGGGCGCGCGTCACGCGGTGGTCGTGGACCTTCTGGCCATTCAACCAGACCTGAATCCCATCGTCCGAACCGATGGCCAGCGTGGCGGACTGCTCGCTCGTCGAGTTGATATTCGCGGCGAAATAGTAGATCACGTTGTCACTGGACGTTTTGGTCGCCGCGGCCAAGCGGGCCACATCAATTTCTGGTACGCCCGTTCCGCCCACCTGCGCGGTGACGTTGCCCCAGGCGACCTCTTTGCCCCCCTTGCCGGCGAATTTCGCCCCCCAGTCAATCGTTCCGGCGGATTTCTCGGGACCGAAGTCTTTCGCACGCTGATCGGGATTCTCATTGGGAAACGGTCCCAGAACCTTGAAACTCGAGGCATGGACTGTCGTTTCCTGGAGCGACACCAAAAACGCCAGCAGGTCGGCAGCGTCCTGGGCCGTCACACTTTTCAGCACCAGTTCAGGCATCAACGATTTTTCCTGCTTGACCAGTTCCAGCACCTGTTTCCGGGGAATCTGCACGCTGGTGCCTTCGACCGTCTTCAACACGACCCGTTCGTCGTTCTGGTCCTGCAGAAAGCCTGCATAGACTTTGCCCTGTTCGGTTTCGACCACGTACGGCACATATTCCGGAGCGATCCCCGCGCTGGGATTCATGATTGTTTCCAGCAGTGCTTTTCGCTCGTATTTGCGGCCGATCTGGCTCAGATCGGGACCAATATCGGCCCCTTTCCCGCGCACACGGTGACACTTATTACAGGCCGCAGCACCACTGCGGAGAAATACACCTTCCCCCCGTCCCACATCCCCCTGAAGCGCCAGGATCTGATCGGACGTGAAACTCTGGCCGAGCGTCTTGGGACGCTGATCGACCGGAATGAACTTTTCATACAGCAACCGCACGTTGACGTCGGGATGTTCCACCGCCGCGGCGATCGCGCGATCGGACAGAGATTTGTCGAGCTTTTTCGTGTCGATCAAGCGCAGGACCAGCACGGCCCCATCGCTCGACGACATCAACTGATCGGCGAGTCGGCCTCGAAGTTCATCAGGCAATTTGCCAGCCCCGGTGACCCCCGGAGGATCCTGCCCGGTGATCAACGCAGTCAGAGCTTTCACGTCGCGGAGCGTGACCAGCGCCGTCAAAGCGGCCTCACGTACCGGCGCATCCTTGCCGGTCGCAGCCACGGCGGTCAGCGCCGGGGCCACTGCTTCGAAATTATTGCGGGCCGCTGCCTCAATTGCGGCCAGCCTATCGGTCCGATTCTCGGGGGCGTCGGCCAAACGGATCACCTTCGACAGATCGGCATCAAACTGAGTAAGTCCCGCCGCACCGATCAAAGCCAGGGCTTCGCCGCGCAGGGCCGGTTCTGCCAATGCCGACCGGACCGCCGGTTCCAGCGCGGCGTCGTTTTTCAGGGCACTCCAGAAGCCGCTGATATTCGTGCGCACGGCGGCCAGTGCCAGCTTTTTAAACTCGGCCGGAGCCTTCCCCGATAGAACGCCGAGCACGCTTTTGCCTGCTTCAGGCGTTGGCGTCGCCGCGAGTGCGGCCACCAGCGACTCAGCCGAACCGGGGGGCAGATCGGATGAGGCCAGTTTGTCAGCCAGATATTTCGTGGCATCCTGCGGACGCAGAATCCGCACGATATTCACAAGCCGGGACGAAACCGGCTGATCGGGGCGTTCAACGACGGCCTTGAAGATTTCCTGTTCGCGTCCCCGCGCGGCGATGCCCAGGGTTTCGAGTAAATATCGATCTTTCCCGTCGTAACGTTCGAACAGTTTGACGAGCAGGGCGGTCGCCGCGGGTGACCGCGAACCACCGACAGCCAAAAGCACTTCCTTCAGCACTTCGCCATCACTGTCCTGCGCCAGCTTTTCAATGTCGGACAGATACTGCTCACCATTGCGACGGAGAATGCGGACAGCCAGCGCACGAAACGCCGGGTCAGTCGAACGCAACTGATCCTTGATCAACTGCAGGCCAGCGGGCGTGCCAATCCGGTGCAGCACCCACAACGCACGGGCTTTCAGGTTGCGGTCAGAGCCCTCCACCAGGCGCGCCAGTTCTGGCACAGCCTTGGCACCACTGGCAATCAGGCGTTCGCGAGCCAGAAAGGTGGTGGCATGATTGGGGCTCGCCAATGCGACCAGCGCATCCTGATCGTTCTGATATGGACCGGCGGGCGTCTTGCGGGTCAACTTCTGACCTTTGGGGGTGACTCGATAAATTCGGCCGCGGGTCGGGTCATTGTACCCGTGCCCGCCGACGCCGCCGTCGTACCAGTCTGTGATAAACAC
>JAFEBR010000239.1 GCA_018242565.1 Planctomycetota bacterium
AAGACCGCCAAAAAAGCGTTGCCCGCCGGCGAAGGAGCGAGCAGTTCGACCGATGACACCGCGATTGTCGAACCGAGTCGCATTGGCGGCGCCCCGGTCACCGAGCCCGAGTCGGCCGGTACTTGTGGCGAAGGCGATGATCCGCACCCGCAGTTGGTCGGCCGGACACGCTGTGACCGCATCGTCGTCTTTGAAGGCAACCCGCGACTCGTCGGTTCACTGACCGATGTGCACATTTACGACTGCACCCAGACGACGCTCATCGGCTCGATCGTGACGCGCGAATTCCAGCATGGAAGCTCGTCGATCCTGCCGATCCTGGCGTAACCCTCTCGCCTCCCGATTCCTCCCCGCCCGATCTTCCGTCGAGTCCTGCCATGCCTGAATTCCGCCTGGCCATCACCGGCGATTTTCTCAACGAGAAAGGGGAGGACGCCTGCCGCGGACTGCCGCTGCATTTGCTGGACGCGACAAATCACATCCGGTACCACATCGTCCGCGACCATGCCCCCACACCGGGCGATGCCACGTACTGGCATAAGTTCTATTCGCTGGAAGTTCGGCCTGAGCATGTTGCCGATTTAGATGGACTGATCGTGCTGCGTCCCTGGCTGAAACGCCCGACGCTCGAGGCGGCCCGCGGCAAACTGGTGGTCGTCGGTCGATCGGGGGCAGGCTACGACAAGGTCGACGTCGCCGCCTGTACGGCCTGTGATGTCGCGTTATTTAACGCCCCGTTTGCGCTGAACCACCCCACGGCGTCGACGGCATTGCTCTTCATGCTGGCTCTGGCGAAGAAATTGTTTCCCCAGGAAAAAATCACCCGCGCCGGCCGCTGGGACCTGCAGGCCGAAGTGCTGGGGGAAGAAATTCTCGGGCGAACCCTGGGAATTGTGGGGCTGGGCCATTCCGGACGCGAACTGGTCCGACTGGTGGCTCCCTTCGCAATGAAGATCCTGGCGTATTCACCCCACGCCGATCCGGCTGAAGCGCAGGCACAGGGAGTCGAACTGGTCGGCCTCGACGAACTGTTGCAGAGATCAGACATCGTCAGCGTCCATGCGCGACCCCGGCCCGAGAACCGCAAAATGATCGGCGCCGCACAGTTTGCGCTCATGAAACCGACCGCCTATTTCGTGAACATCGCCCGGGGTGAACTGGTCGATGAAGCCGCGCTGGTGGACGTGCTGCGCGAACGCCGGATCGCCGGGGCCGCGCTGGATGTGTTCGAACAAGAACCATTGCCGGCGAGCGATCCCCTGATCCAACTCGATAACGTGATTTTGACGCCACACTGGAATGCGTCGTCGCGCGATGTCTGGCAGGCAACCGGGCAGGCGATGGTACAGGGCATGCTCCAAGCCGCGCGCGGTGAACTGCCCGAGAACATCGTGAATCGTGAAGTGCTCGATCGACCCGTATTCCGCGCCAAGCTTGAGCGGTTCGCCGCCAATGCCGATCGATAGTCGGGTCGACATCGCGCCGTTGGGTCACTTTACAGCGTCTTCAGATATTCGAGCACAGCTCGCTTCTCATCTTCGGTGAGCGAGTTGGGGAATGTGTGTCCCGCGGCACTCTTACCAGGACGTCGGGTGTTGAAATACTCCCGTTGCTCAGCGGCCGATTTTGCCTCGGCAGGGACTTGATCGGAGACTTTGACCTCCAGTCCGACCTTCTCCAGGTCGTATCCCTCTTCCGTCCGCCGCCAGACCACGGGACGTTCGTCGGGATGCAGCACATGCCACAGCGTCGGCACAGATCCATTGTGGAAATACGGGGCGCTGGCCCAGATGCCATTCAGGGGTTGCGCCACGTATCCCTGTGGATCAACCACGTAGGGCTTCTTGCCATAGTCGCCAAACCACGAGTCACGCATCTGCTCCCGGCGCTCGACTGTCAACGACTGCAACCGCAACGGATCGGTCTGCACTTCTTCGAGCGGCACAATCTGGTTCGGGTAACTGGCCTGTTCCCCATACGTCCCATGACATCGCGAACATTGTTTCTCGAACACGGTTCTTCCAGTCGCGGCCAGCTCTCGTTGGATCTCAAACGGGTAACGCGGTGCTTCCAGCGACTCGATCCAGGCCAGAATGTCGCGATACTCCTCTTCCCAACCCCGCAGCGTCTCGCCCGTGTTCCGCGGGAGCATCACAAATTGCAGCAGCAGTCGATGGCTCTTCGCGGCGAAACCGTCGGCATACAGCAGCGACTTGCGACGGACATTCCAGAACGGTGGCGCATCAGCGTCATTGTGAATGAACTTTGGAACCTTGAAATCCTGACGGACGTTCAGATCGGCATCGCGCATGGCTCCGAGGGCCACACCGAAGATGACGGCATTGGTCGTCCCCCGCGACGTCCCCAGGGGCATGCCCAACCCGCCTTTGTCCATATGCGACAGTGGCTTGCCCATCTGCAGTTTGAGTTGTCGCACCTCGGACACCAGTGTCTCCAGCGCGTAATGGGAATTCGGGACGCCCAAGGTCGGCTGACCCGCGACTTTCCCTGAATGACACGCCAGACAATTCATGCACCAGCCCCCCTGCCCATCCGACGTGTAGCCCAGCGCCGGTCCGCTCCCCGAACTGCCGGGGCGTTCGATCAGGCCGTATCGCGCGAACGCCATTTTTCGGCGGTCAGCGGGAGTGGCGGAGCGGGCCTGCTCTCGTAACGGCGCGGGCCACACTTTCCACAACGACTCGAAGATTTCGTCATCGAAGTCAGCCGGCAAATAGGGCTTGGTCGTCAGCCAGTAATAGCCTCGCTCGGCTGGTGTCATCCGCGACAGGTCGTCGGCCCCGTGTGCTGCCGTCTGCAGCGACAACCATCCGCCCAAGCCGACACACAAGAGAGCGACGCAGTACGGAAAACGTGCGAAACGATTCATGCCAGCACTCACGATCAGGAAGACGACTTAACCGCCGAAATGATACCGCCGGGCCGACCCGTGCGACAACGCCCCTCAACGACGGCGTTCGCAGTGGTGCGACCACCGCCCGGCGAAGACCGCAGAATCCGCATCTCTTTAACCAGACCACGCACCCCGAAACCGGCAGACGACCGTGTGCCGTGGGCGTCTATTCACCCCCCAGCGCAATGGTCACTTTCTGTTCTTTGCCCTTGCGAACGACGGTCAGCGTAATGTGCTGTCCGGGTTCCTTGGCTTCGATGATACTGAGAAAATCATCAGCCGTCGTGACCTTCGCTCCATCGACGGCGATGATCAGGTCGGCGGCGGAACGGTCGACCGATTCGACGACAAACGGCCCCCGCTGCCGACGCACTAACTGAGGCCCCTGCAACCCGGCCCGTTCCGCCGGTCCGCCGGGCACCACCCGCAACACGAGCAGTCCCTGTTCGGTTTCGAAGACCTTGGAAATCCCCACTTCCGGACGGACGACACGCCCCTTTTCGATCAATTGCGGAACAATCCGGGCAATGAGTCCGATCGGGATCGCGAATCCGACCCCCGCACTCTGACCGGTCCGACTGGCAATCGCCGTATTCATTCCGATGAGTTTCGAATGCGAATCGAGCAGTGGCCCCCCCGAGTTCCCCGGCTTGATCGCGGCGTCAATCTGGATAATCGATTTGACGGTGCGATTCTCGTGAATTTGCAGCGTGCGGTTCAGGCTGGAGATAATGCCGGTCGTGAGCGTGCGTTCCAAACCGAACGGGTTCCCGATCGCGAACACGCGCATCCCGACTTTTAACTGGCGACTGTCCCCGAAGACGACCGGATGCAGCGCGTCTGCCGGGGCGTCGATCTTGATCACGGCCACATCGTTGATGGGGTCAGCCCCCACGTAACGTGCTTCGTACGACTTGCCATCGAACAACGTCACCATGACCTGCCGGGCACCATCGATAACGTGGTTGTTGGTCAGAATGTGCCCCTGCTTGTCGAGCACACTGCCCGATCCGGCCCCTTCGGTGGGAACTTCCAGCATGAAAATTCCCTCGGCCCGTGCGCCACGGGTCGTAATGTTGACCACGCTGCGATTGACCTCTTCATAGACGGCAATGTTCACCTGCTCGTCCTGCGTCAACTGGCCGGGTGCGAGCGGATGGGTGGCAGCAACCGCCGGAGGCGTCCTGGCGCCAGCCTCGCGCGGGGCCGGTTTTCGCGCCGGATCGGGAGCACCCAGTGTCGCCGGCGCCGGACCTTGAGCGGCGTGTGCCGCGGGTTCGAGACGAGACTCGCACAACGCGACGGCGAGAATTCCCCCCAAGCAGGCCGAACAGAAACACCCGACGAAGAACTTCATGATCGATCTCCTCTGCCGCAGGATTGCCGTTCCTGATATAAGAATTTTTTCTCACAGACTCAAGAGGAGCGAGAGCATGCGCCGCATCGCAATTTTGACCGCGGGGGGAGACACCCCGGCCCTGAACGCAACCATCCATGGTGCCGTCGTCCGCGCCAACGCCCTGAAGATTGAGGTCTTCGGGATCATCAAGGGTTTCTCGGGGGTCCTCAACCCCAAAGTTCCGCACGTCCTGCTGAACCCGCTGTTTTCCACAATTCCCGAGCTGAATCCGTGCATCGGAGGGACGATCCTCGGCGCCTCGCGGACATATCTGAAAGATAATGACGAGACGGCACTCCACGAAGTCGCCGACCGGCTGAATTCACTGGGGGTCGACGGCCTGATCTGCATCGGGGGCGATGGCACGATCAACGGCATGCAACCGTTATCGCAGTACTTTCCGACGGCCCTGGCGCCCAAAACGATTGATAACGACCTGGGGCTGAATTATCCCGAAGAATCGACCGAATGGCTGCGCGAGACCGACCCGGCCAGCGGCAAGCCGCTGTATCGCAAACTCCCCGGCCGTCCGGATCTGAATCTCGAAGAAATCATCAATTACGCCACGCCCGGCTATGCAACTGCAGTCTACGTCGCCGCCGCCTCGGGTGTGCAGCGCATCCGCACGACGGCCGAAAGCCATCGCCGAATCGCTATCATCGAAGTCATGGGACGCGATTCCGGGTACATCGCCCTCGGCTCGGCGTATGGACAACCCGATATCATTCTGATTCCGGAAGTCCCGGTGAACATCGAACGCCTTGAGCATCGAGTGCGTGAATTGTACGAGATGCAAAAACACGTCGTCATGGTCGTGGGCGAAGGAGTCGTCGACGAATCAGGACAGTCGCTGGGCGATATCTCGAAGAGCACCGATCCCTCGGGCAATATCAAATTCAGCGGTGCCGCCGAAACCATTAAGGACCGGCTCGTGAAGGCGATGGGGAACGAGTACTTTACCGGGAAACGCCGCAACGAATCCGCCGATTCCGCGATTTTCACCCGTAAACTGGGGCATACCCAGCGTGGCGGACGCCCCATTCTGTTCGACCGGTATTACGCGTCGCAGTTGGGGGGCAAGGCGGTCGATCTGCTGGTCGAGGGCACGAATAACTGCATCGCCACGCTGCAGTGGACTGAAAGCCGAGGCTTCTTCCTCGACTCGATACCGGCCAATAAGTTGCGCGATCAGTGGGGTGTCATCCACCCGCGCCTGATGCACAAATCCCTGTACGACGAGCACCGCTTTCAGCCGTCGAAACTGGGGATCGAATTCCTGCTGCCGATTTTCACCAATGCCATCGGCCCGGAAGACATGGAAGAAGTCCGCATTCAGCAGTTCAACCCCGGCAACCTGCTGCGGCGCTACCAGAGCGTGAATGTCGATATTCAGAAGCGGATTCGCTACCTGTAACGACGGCACACGCCGGGCAGCAGACCGGCAGGCTCATTTCCTTTTTTTCTGCAGTTCGAGAAACGACTTGCCATAGCGCTGCCCGATGACCAATTGGCCAGCCGCGCTGAAATGGTGAGTATTCACGTTCAGCAGATCATCGACATCGATCCAGGCCGCGTGGGGGACCGACTCTCCTACCTGAACCTGGGCTCGACGAACGACGGCCATGGGTGAAACATTCTGCGGGTCGGGCTGTGGTTGCGCGATCCGCGAATTGACACTCCGTGCCAGCACAAACGGGGCCTGGTCGTCCGCATATCGCTTTCTCAGGACACCGATCAGGTCCGTCAGATTCTGCTGATAGCTGACCGCCAGTTTCTTGTGAATCGCATCGTCGATGCCCTGATGCCAGAGAAATCCTCGCACTCGAACTTCGTAACCCTGCTCGCGCAACTCCGCCAACCGGGCATCGACAAACCGGGTCCAGGCCTCGAACAGCGTTCCACCCTGTGCCCACGGCCAGGTCTCGACTTCACGGCTGAAGTTCGCATAGACCTTGATGAGCGCCAGGTCCCGCCAGCCCGCCGCGTGCAACTCGCGGGCGAAGCCCACTTCGGGACCGTGCACCAGTTTGTTCTTCACGGAATGCCCGCGAATCTCACCCCACGGCAGGTATTGAGGCGATTTGTCTCCTTCGGGGAGTGGTGCCGTCGTGAATCGCGAGGCTCGATCGGCCTCGGTCTGCTGGAAGCCGCCGGGTTCCATCACTTCCGAATCGGCCCCCGCCATGTTCGATTGGCCAGCGAGCAAAAAGACGTTCAGCACCTTCTGATCGGCGGCCTGCGAGGCAGTCGCCACCGCCAGCACGATACCGGCGACCAGCCCCAATTCCAGACAAAACCGCGTGACTGCCAAACGCGACATGCGACACCCCTGGACCGAATTCAAACGACATCAAACTGCCTTGCACGGACAACCTGAGGCCCGCACCAGCCACATCAGTTTAAGGAAATTCAGTTCCGTCGGCCAACGCCTGCGAGCCTATCAGCGGGTCGGCTACGAGACGAGGTGGGCCCCGCAAGAAGCTGCCGATCGCAGACTCTGATGAGATTTCGGTACGTTTGTGCTAAACAGTGACCGACGGCGGTGCGACCTGCCGGTATTCGGGGAACGACCATGGGGCTTGACCAGGAGTTTTGAGTGAAGACCGCCGCCGCGTCTAAATACGATCAGATCTGGGATCTCGATTCCTTGTTGCCGCATCCTTCCCGACCTGAGTTTCCGACTCTGGTTGAGTCATTCCGACACGGACTTGAGGCACTGGCCGAGCGCTCAGACCACCTGCCGGCGATTCCCGGTCCGGCGGCGAGTGCCGCCGCGTGGGGCGATTTTCTGCAGGAATGTGAACGGTTGGAAATGCTGGCCGTTGATCTGTCGGCGTTCATTGGATGTCACGCGGCGGCCGATGCCGGCAACAAACTGTTTCGCCAGTATGAAGCGAGCCTGTCGGCGCTTGATCCCCTGCGCGAACGGATCATGACGAATCTCGAATTCGCGTTGCGCGACGCGAGTGAGGCCGATTTCCAGGCATTCGTTCAATCGCACCCGGTGCTGCGTGCCAATGAGTTCTTTCTGATTCAGCGCCGCAAGAATGCCCGGTTGCGACTGCCACGCGGCGAAGAACTGCTGGCGGCAGACCTCGCCGTGGATGGCATTCATGCCTGGGGCCGACTGTACGACCGGATTTCGGGCGAATTGCGCATTCAGGTTATGGAGAAAGGGGAAATTGTCGAAAAATCGGCAGGACAGATCCGCTACGACTCCCCGGAACGCACCGTCCGTCAGAATAACTTCTATGCCGCTGACAAAGCCTGGAAGACCGTCGCCGACCATTGTGCCGATGCCCTCAATCACATCGCGGGCACTCGGCAGACTCTCTACAAACGCCTGGGACTGACCGATCACCTGGAAGCGCCTCTGCACCGCAACCGGATGCAGCGCAGCACCCTCGACGCCATGTGGGGCGCGATTACCCGCCGCAAGTCGATGCTGCTGAAATACCTGTCGGCCAAGGCCCGACTGCTCGGTGTCGATCAGCTCTCCTGGTACGACACACAGGCACCGTTGCCTGGCACAGAAGAACCCGGCGCGTCTGCCGAAATCAGTTACGATGCGGGCGCCGACCTGGTGTGTCAGACGTTTTCAGCCTTCAGCCCTGACTTCGGCGAATTCGCAGCCATGTCTCTGAAGCAACGCTGGATCGAGGCAGAAAACCGCTCGGGAAAACGGCAGGGGGCCTTCTGCACCGGCTTCGCGACAAAAAAACAGTCGCGTGTTTTCATGACATTCACCAATTCTCACGACAACGTCTCGACGCTGGCGCACGAGCTCGGGCACGCCTATCACTCATGGGTCCTGCGCGACCAACCTTTCTTTCTACAGGATTATCCCATGAACCTGGCCGAGACGGCTTCGACGTTCGCCGAGGCCGTTCTGGCGGAACAGCGTCTGGCCGAATCCAAATCGCGAGGCGAGAAACTGGCGATTCTCGATCACATGCTGGCCGACGCCGTCGCGTACCTGATGAATATCCATGCCCGGTTCCTGTTCGAAAATCGCTTTCACGACGAACGGCGGGATGGCGAACTGTCAGCCGCCCGACTGTCGGAGATCATGCTCGCGGCTCAGAAAGAAGCCTACCTCGACGCCCTCGTCGCCGACGGCTGGTATCCCGATTTCTGGGTGTCGAAGCTGCATTTCTACATCAGCGGCCTGCCGTTCTATAATTTCCCGTACACCTTCGGCTATCTGCTGTCGACCGGCCTGTACGCATTGTCAGAAGGAGCCGGCACCGAATTTCCCGACCAATACCGCCGACTGCTGGTCGCCACCGGTTGCCAGGAAACCGAAGCCGCAGTGAAATCGACGACCGGCTATGATCTCTCTGGTCCCGCATTCTGGAACAAAAGCCTCGACGTCATCGAACGACGAATTGAGCAGTTCCTGGCACTGATCGAAGCCTGAACACCTTCCGAGGCCCCCAGATCGCACGGCAGACTGCGATTCCGCCCCGGCAACGTCAACGACAGGGGGAGCGGGATTGCGGTCGCTGGAACAGGTGCATGGTCCTCGAGTCGGGCGAACCCTGAATCTCATGACCACAGGCAGGCCGTCGTCCCCGCTACAATCGGAACCGGTGACCTCATTTGGTTGACACTCCTCCGGAATCGGATTCTACTGGGTAAACCATGTCCGCAGACTCGGCAACCGCAGTAATGGATTCAGCAGAACTCGTCGAACCGCCTCGCAACGAGGCCCGGTCGATTGGAGTCGTGAAGACGCAATATGCCACCTTGTTCGAATCGCCGCACGAGTTGCAGCTTGTGTGCGGCGCCCGCCTGGGACCGGTCCGAGTTGCCTACGAAACCTATGGCGAACTCTCTGCGGCATGCGACAACGCGATCTTCGTGTGCCATGCCCTGACGGGCGACGCGCATGTCGCCGGCCTGCACACTGTCGACAGCCGCAAGCCCGGCTGGTGGGACGAACTGGTTGGTCCCGGCAAAGGACTGGATACGAACCGGTACTTTATTATCTGCGCCAACATCATCGGAGGCTGCCAGGGATCGACGGGACCCAATTCGACCGACCCCGCCACCGGCACTCCTTACGGACTGCGGATGTGTCCGTTTCTGACGGTGGGCGATTTTGTGCAGGTGCACTCGGCACTGGTCAAACACCTGGGCATAAAGAAGCTGCTGGCCATCGTGGGTGGCAGTCTGGGCGGCATGCAGGTCCTGGAATGGGTCTCTCGCTATCCGGAACAGATGGGCGCTGCCGTCTGCCTGGCGTCAGCCGCTCGACTCACCGCCCAGGGCATCGCCTTCAACTGCGTCGGCCGCCGGGCGATCGTGACCGATCCCAACTTTCACAACGGCGATTACTACGACAAGCCTCAGGGGCCCAACCATGGCCTGGCGATTGCCCGCATGGTGGCCCACATCACGTACCTGTCGGAAGCCTCCATCGAAAAGAAGTTTGGCCGCCGCCTGCAACATGCCGAGCGGTTCGCCTACGAACTCCTGCACGATACCGAATTCCAGATCGAGAGTTACCTCAAGCATCAGGGATCGCGCTTCGTCGAACGGTTTGACGCCAACAGTTATCTGTACCTGACCCGGGCAATGGACTATTTCGATCTGGCCGACAGTTACGGATCGCTGGAAAAAGCATTCTCACGAACTCAGGCCCGGTTTCTGATTACGTCATACACAACCGACTGGTTGTTCCCCACGATCCAAAGCCGGGAATTGGTGGATGCCCTCGTCGCCGCCCGTCGGCATGTGTCGTTCGTGGAATTGTCCAGCCCCTACGGCCACGATTCGTTTCTGCTCGAGGTTGAACCGCTCGAAGAACTGCTGCGTCCTTTCCTGGAACAGACGTATCTGGCCTGCCAGCGTGAATCAACTCCTTGAGACGACTCCTCTGACAAAACAGCCCACGACCGGGCGCGACGGTCGAGACGCGAACCTTGTGTAACAACCAAATGAACTAACCCCCGATGCCCAACAAACACCGCGACCTGCTGGAACGTGCGTATTGCATGTCCGATCCGCTCGAGAAGCTGACGGACAATGCCATCATCGCCCACATTCCGCAGGGGAGTCGCGTGCTCGACCTGGGGTGTGGCGACGGCCGCCTGCTGGCCAAACTGCGAGACCAGCATGGGGCGTCGATTCAGGGAATTGAACTCGACCGGCGCAGCATCATTGGCGCCCTGCGCAACGGCGTTCCCGTCGTGCACTCCGACCTCGATCATGGTCTGGCCGGGTTTCCCGATCAAACCTTTGATT
>JAFEBR010000023.1 GCA_018242565.1 Planctomycetota bacterium
GCGTGAACCTGGTTCACGCCGCTCGGTTCTTCTTTGGCTGTCCCATTGTTGTCGCCGCTCTCCCCACCGATTGGGAACACCGCACATGTGGCTGCCGCCACCGACGGGAGGGCGCGGCTCCCGCCGAGCCGACGCACGAAATTTCGTGCCGAATCTGGCGAAAAACTGCCGTTCGGTATCGTCGTGGAACGTACAGACGTTGGATCGCGCGGAGCGATCCACGACTTTGGCGGCTGGCACAACGGAATTGCCGGCCCACCGATCTCCACCGCGGACGAATCCCGGGTCTTGGCTTCGCGCCCCGCAACAGGTCGCACCGGTCATCGGCTTGCGGCTAATAGACAATGCTCAGGCCAGGCAATTTTCGCTGCAGGTCGGCGACACCCGCGTCCGTCACCCGCGTGTGCGCGAGCCAGAGTCTTTTAAGGGCCGTGTGGCCCCGCAGGTGCTGGATTCCAACATCGGTCACCAGCGTACTGTCGAGCATTAGGTCTTCGAGTGCCGTGAGTCCGCGCAAGCGTTGCAGACCGGCATCGGTCACTTGGGTGTTGCTCAACGAAAGCCGTTTGAGTGCGGCGAGCCCCTGCAGGTTCTGCAAACCGGTATCAGTGACTTGCGTACCGTCAAGCCACAGCGCCTCGAGTTCTGTCTGCCCTCGTATGTGTGGCAATCCCGAGTCCGTTACCTGCGTGCCATCGAGCCACAGCGCTTCGAGGGCCCTCAACGTGCACACGTGCTCCAGTGTGGCGTCGGTTGCCTGCGTGCGGCCAAGATGGACAAATTTCACGTGATCAAACATCGGCCAGGGATAGTGGCCGATGATTTCACGCAGCCAGTCAGGGCCGAGCCGAGTTTGTCGAAAATCGCCGCCGAGTTCTTGAATCTCGCGAATTGTGGCCAGTTGGCGACAGCCACACAGGATGCCCCACCCCCAACCGAAGCCGGCGATCACCAGAAACATCCGCAGCGCCAGCGGAAGGCGAAGCCTCCTCCGCGGCGGCTTGTAGGGTGCGTTTTCCACGATCTCAGCCGGCAGTGTGGTCATAACAACTGTCTACAAAATACTCACATCCCCAATTTGGACTTTGGGCAACGCACGCTGCAATTCAGCAACGCCCGCCTTGGTGACTTGTGTCCCATCCAGCCAAAGTTGTTTGAGTGCCGTAAGCCCGTGGAGGTGCTCCAACCCCGCATCGGTCACTGGAGTGTCTTTGAGCGAAAGCCGTTCGAGCGCGGTGAGCTCTCGCAGATGCCGCAGTCCGGCGTCGGTGACTCGTGCATGATTGAGCCTGAGTTCTTTGAGTGAGGTGAGCCCGCGCAGTTGTTCCAATCCGGTATCGGTCACCTGAGTGTGATCGAGAGCCAGTTCTTTAAGAGCCCCGTGCCCGCGCAGACGTTCTAACCCAGCATCGGTCATTGGCGTTTCGTCGAGCAAGAGCGTTTCGAGTGCCGTGAGTCCGCGCAGGTGCTGCAGACCGGTGCCGTTCACCCGGGTGTGATTCAGGCAAAGGTATTCGAGCGCGGTGAGCTCGCCCAGGTACTCCAACCCCGCGTCAGTCACATGGGTATCATCGAGCCACAGCGTTTTGAGTGCGGATAAACCGCGCAGGTGCTCCAAACCAACATCCGTTACTTGCGTTCCGGCCAGCGACAGCACTTCCAGTCTGGTGAGCCCTAACAGGTGTTGCAGACCGGCATCGGTCACCTTTGCTCCGTCAAGCGACAGCCACTTGAGTGCAGATAGACCGCGAAGGTGCTCCAACCCGGCATCCGTTACTTGCGTTCCGTTGAGCGACAGCCACTTGAGTGAGGGTAGACCGCCGAGGGACTTCAGCCCGGCGTCGGTCACTTTCGTGCCATCGAGCCAAAGCGATTCGAGGCTGGTCAGGCCCTGCAGGTGTTCGAGTGAGGCGTCTGCCACTCCTGCCTCATGAAGCCAAAGCGACTTGAGTGCCCTGAACTCGCGCAGGTGCTCCAGTGTGGCGTCGTTGACCTGAGTGCCGACAAAGGAAGCGTCGATCACCTGATCAAACATCCGCATCTGATTTTCGCCGATGACTTTCCGCAGCCAGAGGGGCCCGATCGGAAATCGCCCCACAGAGCCACCGAGTTTTTCAATCTCGCGGATCGCTGTCAGTTGGCGGTAACCACGCAAGACGCTCCCCCCAGAGCCAAGGGCGGCGATCACGAGCAGGCCGAGAAATATCCGCAGCGCCAGCGGAATATGACGCCTGTTCCGCGGCGGCTTTTCGGGCCCATTCTCGGGGATCTCAGCCGACAGTGTGGCCATAGCCGTAGTTTACCGCAGGGGGCGGTCGGATGAAATAAGAACCGCTCAGGCATCGGAAGACACGCCAACGGCGAGGCAGCACGTTGCCTCGGGCGGTTTGGCTCTCACTTTCCAACGGTTCCACCGCATACTCCGGTAGACGCGGAGTCGAGATGACGGACTGCCGCCACCCACGGGAGGGCGAGACTCCCGCCGAGCTGATGCACGTTATTGCCCGGCGATTCTGGCGAAAAACCGTCGTGCGGTAACGTTATTACAACATACCGGCGTTGGATCGCGGAGCGATCCACGACTGACAAAAAACCGGCCGTCCCGCGAGGGGACGGCCGGTCGGAAATCTGCTACGACAGCGCTTTCGATCTCAGGCGACCGAAGGCGCCCCGGCTTTGTCAGCCTTCTTTTCCACAGGCCGATTCACGCCCCCTGCTTCGGGACGGAAGCGATCCATGAACACCAGCACCAGCGGGCTGGCGATATACACCGTGCTGTACGTTCCGGCAATCGAGCCGATCACCATGCAGAACGCAAAGCCATGAATCCCTTCGCCACCCAGGACGTACAGAATCACCACCGTGATGAATACTGTCAGGGCGGTCAGAATCGTACGGCTCATACACTGGTTGACCGTCAGGTTGATCATGTCCTTGGTCACCGACGGGTTCTTCCCGCGGATTTCGCGGAGCCGGTCGAAGATCACGATCGTGTCGTTCAGCGAGTAACCGACGATCGTCAACAGGGCGGCCACCATAGCCATGTTGATCTTGAAGTCGTTCAACATCAGGATGGTGCCAATGGGCGTATTCCAGAGGTAGCCCGACAGAGCCACGCATCCCAGCGTCACGAGCACGTCGTGCGCCAAGGCCACCACGGCGGCCAGACCGAAAACCAGGTTTTCGAACCGGAACCACACGTAGACAATCAAGGCAATCAGCGAGACGATGATCGCCACCAACGCCGAATTCTTGGTTTCGCCGGCGACCGAGCTTTCAAACGTGGTCACTTCGTCGAACAGGGGGATGTTCTCCATCAACTTCTGCACCCCGGCGACCGCCGTCTTCAAGTCGTCTTCGCTGAGCAGCGGGCTGGCCTGCAGGTTCATCGCCGAGAAGGTCTTAACCTTCCCCTCGGCGACACTCATCCCGCGCCCCGCCGTCCCTTCCAGCGACGTCAACGAGTCGGCTTTCGGGTACTTGGGCTTGCCATCCACCTGGATCGCTTCCAGTTGCTCGTTCAAGTACCGACCGAAGGTCGCAGGGGCGATTTCGTTGCTGAACGTCAGGGCCATCTTATGGCCACCGGCGAAGGCTGCCTCGGCTTCCGAAAGCTTCTGCTCGTCAGGCTTCTTGTCGTCCCCTTCTCCACCAGCGATCTTCTGAATCTCGCCGATTGAGCTGAGTTGGGTTTTCATGAGTGCCGGGCCAAACGCTTCGTTAACCAGCGATTCGACTTCCGCACGCGTCCGATCCTTTTCGCCATCGTTGGCGACACGCAACCGGAAGTGCTTGCCTTTCGACGCCGAACCAAACGGGGTCAACTCTTCCACCGTGATGTTCTTGCTGAACTTCTTTTCGAGCGTGTCCCGGACGTAATCGGTTTCCTGCTTGTCGTTGAACTGCATCGTCACCGAGGCACCACCGGTGAAGTCGATGTCATACTTGGCATCGCCCCGGGCGAAAAAGGCCCCCATGCCGACGACAATCAAAATCAGCGAAGCGGCCGAGGCAATGAACTGCTTGCTGACAAAGTCGACGTTGA
>JAFEBR010000240.1 GCA_018242565.1 Planctomycetota bacterium
CCAGTTTGGGGCTGGCCAGATACTCCACGTGTTTTTGCAGGGCACTGGCGGGAATCTCCGGCAGGGCTTCCCGATGGGGACTCGGCCCCGGTGGGGGTTCGCCAGAGACCGCGCAGTTGGCCGCGATCACCAAAACGAGGGCTGTCAGCAGGGGGCGTATTCTTTGGAAAATCGCAGTCATGGTAGATCTCCTCGGGCAGACGCTGATCTACCACAAAAGTCGGTCCTGCAGATAGGTCAGACTCTGGAACAGTGGGCCGAGGCGTACTCTCGTCGATCCCTCGTCCGGAGTGAGTCGACTGATCGTCGTGTCCGTTTTGTCGAGGTTGCCCTCATGTTCGGGGACACGTTCTGGTGCCGAATTCTCGTGCATGTGCACGGAAGTTCTGGGATCTGGCTGGAATGAGCCGGTCCGATGCGACACGTCGGCGACTCACATTGGGGATTCCGCCACGATTTGCTACGGTGGAGACAGAACCCTGCCCGCCGTTCAGGAGGATTGAGCATGCCACGAATGTCGTTAGTCGAATCGCTGCAAGTGCTGCGCGCCGTGCGGCAGGATCGGGACGTAGTGGTCAGTACCATGGGTTCGGCGCGCGAGTGGATGAAACTGGGCACGCATCCCCTCGATTTTGTGTATGCACCTTCGGCGATGGGACAGGCTCCCGCGCTCGGGCTGGGAATTGCCCTGGCGCAACCCGACAAGCGCGTGATCATCCTCAATGGGGATGGTTGCATGTTGATGAACCTCGGCAGTCTGGTCACGTTGACCGCGGCCCATCCGGACAACCTGACGCTGATTGTCTGCGAGAACTCTGTCTACGAGGTGACGGGAGGGCAGGCGACGGCGGCGTGCCCGGCCGCTCGGCCAGGTTCGGCCCCCGTCGATTTTTCGCAGATGGCACTGGCCGCCGGCTTTAAGTCGGTCTGGTCATTTCAGGACATCAACGACTGGCGGCAGCAGGTTGAGTCGGTGCTGGCCGCGCCGGGACCGCGGTTTGTGGTGTTGCAAGTCGATCCCGTGCCCGGCGGTTCCGTGCCCCGGTCACCGGCACCACCGGTCGAGCGCGCGAAATCATTCGCCGCGGCATTACTCGCCTGGTCTGGTTCGCCTTCGTAGTCCCCCGCGGGATTCCACGGCGATGATTACAGCGCCGGTGGATCGAGCGGTGTCGTCGGTTCGGCGAGCACCGAAGGCTCGGGAGTCGCCGTTGCTTCCGGTGTCACCGTCGGTTCGAGGGGGGCCGTGGGTTCGTTGGGTGGCACGGTGGCTGCCTCGGCAGATACGACAGGCTCGACCGGTGAGCGCTCCTTGCCTGGTTCAAACTTCAGCAGTCGGCACTCGATCGGGCCATTGTTGAGTCGGAATTTTTCGGTGGCCCACAGGCTGATGTGCCGAGCCAGGGGCAAGTTGCCGGCCAGGATGAAGGCTTTCCAACCGGCGAAACGCTCGATCAGGACGGGGCCCATTTTTTCGTAGAGTGCCTGCAATTCTGTGTTCTGTCCCAGGCGAGACCCATAGGGAGGATTGAAAACCATGGTGCCTGGCATGGGGGACGGCGGAGTTGCGTCTTCAAAGGCCCCTTCGCGAAACACGATCGCATTCTCGACGCCCGCACGTTTCGCATTTTCGGCGGCGGTGGCGAGTTGCGTGGGGTCGAGATCGCC
>JAFEBR010000241.1 GCA_018242565.1 Planctomycetota bacterium
CAGACATTGCTTTGCCAGCGCGATCAGTTCGGCATCGGCGCCGCAGGCGTCTAATCGGGTGAAACAGTCTGCCAGATTGCCGCGGCTGGCCAGGCGAAACACCTGCGTCCCATCACTCCCCACGTACGGCGGTTGGCCGGTCAGGATTTCACACAGAATCGCCCCCAGGCCGAAGACGTCGGCGCGTTCGTCCAGGTTGTCGATCTCTCCCAAGGCCTGCTCCGGCGGCATGTAGGCGGGAGTCCCCATGACGCTGCCCATCTGTGTTTGCGAGCCGACAGAGGCGAATGTCCCCGGCGTATCGCTCCCCACGTTGCTCCGCAACGTTTGAATGATGCTGTCGCCATTCCGCTGGTCCTGGGCCCGTTTCTCGTCAGAGATGCCCCCGGCCTGCAGGACTTTGGCCAGTCCCCAGTCCATGACCTGGACTTCGCCGAACGCGCCCACCATGACATTGGCCGGCTTGAGGTCGCGATGAATCACGCCACGGCTATGAGCATAGGCCATCGTCTGACAGACCTGCTCGAAGATCCCCAGGAACTTTCCCCGGTCGGTGGTCGGCGTTTCCCGGTCGGCCAGCAGCTTCGAGAGCGTTTCGCCCTTGACCAGCTTCATGCTGAAAAACGGTCGACTGTCGGCGAACTGCCCCAGTTCGTAAACCGGGGCAATCCCCGGATGCTGCAACTGACCGCCGATCTGCGCCTCCTCGACAAACCGCTGGATGACCTCGGGTTTGTCCTTGTGCTGATCGAGCAACACCTTGATCGCCAGATCGCGTCCCAAGTCGGTATCGCGTCCTTTAATAATGGCCCCCATGCCACCCCGGGCGATTTCCCCCTGCAACTGGTACCGGCTGCCAGGGTCTCGATGGGGCATCTCAGCCGACTTGGGCCGCACGACCGGATCGGGGCCTTCCGCCGCCGATTCCCGCAGCAAGACCTGTGGCACGCCACCGACCGTTTTCCCTAACGATTTCAGCACACTATGGCCGGCCGCGCCGATCACAACCGCGTGTGCCGTTGTAAACGTGCGCGCCAGTCCTGACTCCAACACGTCTGTCAGGTCGTTAGACGATGCGTCGTGCAGGATCGTGCCGGCGAACTCGGGAATCGGCCGGTCGAGAAAGCTGCCCGCTTGTTCGTGCGACCGCAGCAGCTTTTCGAGTTCTTGTCGTAATTCGTGGTCGGCGCCGCACGAGCGTTCTACGAACGCCGCCCTGTCATCCGCCGTAGTGATTTCCAGAGCGGCGAGGAACAGGGAATCCAGATTGGGTGAATTCTCGGGCATGGAGGGCTCCGAATTGAGCATTTTGAACCGGCTCGGGGTGGCAGAAATGCCAATCCTTGTCAGCGATCGCCATATCAGTGCGAAAAGCGCGCGAGAACTCCATCAATAAATCTTCTTTTTTTTCAGTCATTCGCCCGATTGCAGCCGGGAATGCAGCCATGCACGACAAAACGTCCAGTAACGCTCGGCCGTGGCCGTCGAGATCCGTAGGGCCTGAGCGGCTTCGCGGATCGTCAGGCCGGCAAAGTACCGCAGCTTGACCACCGCGGCCTTGTCCGGCCAGTGGGCCTCCAATTGGGTCAACGCTTCGTCAAGGGCCAGCAGGTCGTCCGTGCGACTGTCGTCGGACAAGTCGGCAACGTCCAGATCGACTCGCTGTCGGGCGCCGCCGTGTTTCTGGCTCTGCTTCCGGCGGGCACTCTCAATCAGAATCCGCCGCATGGCTTCTGCCGCTGCCGCGAAGAAATGTCCCCGGCCATTCCAATGCTGTGGCTGGTCGGTATCAACCAGGCGGAGATAAGCCTCGTGGACCAGCACCGTAGGCTGCAGCGTTTGTCCCGGGTTCTCCTGAGCCAGTTTCGCTGCGGCCAGCTTGCGAAGTTCCTGATACACGAGCGGCAGCAGTTGTTCAGAGGCTGCCGGGTCGCCGTGCTCGATGGCCGAGAGGATACGGGAGACGTTGCTCATCACAGATTTTATCGAAACACGTGAAGATCGTTTCACAGATGCGCAAGATGACGCAAGCTAATATAATCCAGACAATTGGTCTTTGCAGTTGTCCGTTGCTAAAGACAAGTCGTGCTGCGTCGGCAGCGGTCATCCAGCCGCACGTGCAACGAGGGCACACGACCACCGCTGTGTTGAGCCAAATGGGCAAGTCTTCCAGTCGCCGTTCCATGGCCGAGCCAACCAGGGACCACAGCGCGTGCTGCCGATGCTCGGAATCGTGGCGAACAAACTCGCCCAGATACCCATAGGCAAATGCGGCCCCCTGCGGGCACGGACGATCAGGATCGCGTCCTTTCCCAGGAAAGGAACTACTGAAGACAGGTGCGTCGTTGCCCCTCACTCGTGAAGGCCCGCACCATGATTTGTTTTTCCACAGAACCATTACGTGCTCGTATCGGTCTCTGAATAGAGCCGGCTGTCCCCTGCCAGCCAGTTGATTGCCAGGTGTCGTTCCTGTGCCGAACTGTGGCACCGACTGACTAAATCCGGATCCGCTTTGGCGATCGGCTTGCCACCGAGGGCCAGGTCACGCTGGGCGATACTGAATCGGGTCACATCAAATTCCCCAATCCAGGACCGTTTCGAGAACTCGACAAAGTCCATCTCGTCAGGCCGCAACGAGAAGTCCGTTAAGCGCCAATGGAACATCAGGAGATGGGTCGCCATGTCCGAGATCTCCGCCGTCGGACGAAACTCGGCGGTGTCGATCAATGACCGCGCCGTCTCCGCGTCACCCAGCGCGACCGCTTCAAATAAGTCACTGGGCGTGACGAGTTCGTCATCGGGCGGCAGGGTGAATCGTCCCAGCGACCAGAGCAGGATGCCCAGCCCCTCCAATCGCCAGACGGCGTTTATCGCCGACTGCGGATCCAGCGTGCCAACCGGTCTCTGCAAGGCCTTCCATTCCTCGGGTTCCAGTTCTTCGGCAATTCCCGTGGCTTCAATCCATTGCAGCATCAAGGTACGGACTTCATCCGGATCGTCGATCGAATCGTGCTCGTTTTCGATCAGTCCACGATTTGCTACTGCGGCCAGCACCATTGCGCGTCGGGCGACTCGCGCCGCCGTCGGTGGTTCGACGGCCTCGTCGTGGTCCACTTCATCACCGTCCATTGGACTCGACAACCCGGCGAGAGCGGGAACATCTGCCATTTCAGGAATCGAGGGTAAAACGGCGTCACGATCGAATTCCCCACCGGCCCCGATCAGGATCCGTCCCGACGAATCTCGCAGTGACGAGGGCGTGAAAAAGACTCCGTCCAGATGTTGGCAGATCGCGTGGACCCAGGCGACGCGTTCGTCGTCGCCGTCGATATCGAGGTCGCATTCAGGAAACGCCAGACAGAATCGGAAGGTCCCGATCAATCTTAGCAGGTCCTGTTTTCGCGGTACGTCGGGAAATCCGGCAAAGTAATTGGACATCCCCAGCATCTGTGTGGACCAACCCGGACCGTCGTAGTATTCGGGGTTATGGCCAATGACCAGCCGGGCGGGTTTTCGTAACCACGGTTTACGGCCGAGCACGGTCAGCCGGTGCCAGTCATCTTCCGGCCCCTCCACCGTGACTTGTTGGGCGACAGTTCGCAGGACCGCAATGACGCCGCGGACATCGATCCGCCGCGAAAAGATATTGACTGGTTCGCACGCCATGGTCTGCGGACTCTCATCAGGACAAGATCAGCCACGGGACTCAGACCTGATGATGATACAATTCCCGGACGGAAATTCCTCGCTGCCAGCAACCTTCAGGGGCGAGGTTGGGAGACCGGCGCCGACCGAGGACGGTTTTTTTTCGACCTGCGGATTCCGAATGTGATTCG
>JAFEBR010000242.1 GCA_018242565.1 Planctomycetota bacterium
TCGGATAGTTGCGACAGTTCATAATTGAGGGCATGGGGCCGCGCGGCAGACGGGGAGTTGATTTTGCGGCCGTACCATTCCCATTCCCAGACCAAATCCAAGAGGCGAGTTTCAACCGTCAGAGGCAAGCGGCCGGCACGACTTGCCCAATCGTACGGATCGATCCCCAACGCGACGCCGTGTCCAATCCGGTCCCCTTCCCGCAGGTCGAGATGATCCAGCGCCTCGTCGATCAGCCGCAATCCGGTTTGCAGGTGCACAAAATCTTCCCCGGCGTGAATCGTCGTCCGCAACGGCGGCAATGTCAGCCCAAAGCGGTGCCGCAAGGCTTTGGCACCGATCACAGCGGCTTGGCGAACGTGCCGCAACAAGGGAGAAAACACCCAGTTGGGTACTCCCAGTTCGTCAGTGCAAACGTCCACGCCGCGCAGCAATTGCAGCGACAGGGGGTAATGTTTGAGCATCCAGGCGAAGGTGGTGGCTTCGCGACGCTTCTCGGCGTAAAACTTGGCAAAGCGGTACCCCGTTGGGTTTCCGCAGGGGTCTGCATGGCCCAACTTTCCATGCGCCTGCGGGCGCCCCTGCGTGGCGCCGCCCCCACGATCCTTGGTGAAATGCAGCACGACTCCCAATTCGAAGGGCCGGTCACCCGTCCCCCCGTCGTGGACTGGCAACAGGCGGTCTTGGTAGATGCGGTCAATTGTGTCGAGGAACTGCGACAGATCGCGATTGAGCTTGCTCGGCGAGGTGCGCACTTCGAGCGAGCGCAATCCGTACCCGATGCCACCCAGCCTGGCTGCCGATTCGAGTTGTATTCCCGATGACAAGACGTCCCGGGCGGGGCGTAACCTGGCATAAAACCGGGTAAACCACTGCAAGCCCGGGGTCATTGGGCGTTGGACGACATGTCGATAGAACAGCGTGCGGGCTCGCACAACCTGCCAGAACAAAATAGAGAACAATTCGTCGCGCTTTTGGCCGTCGGCGTTCTGTTGCAGATACCGCAGACCCGATGCGACGAACGCCATCTCGGGGGTCACGCCACCGGCGACGTCCTGGGCCAGCACGCGTGACAGCGGATCGGACTTTTGCACGTCGTCGAGAGTCCGGGCCGACCGTCGCTGAGTTGCCGCGAGATGGCGATAGAGCGCCTGGTAGCGGGCGAAGAGCAAGTGGTCCTGACGGGAAAACCGGCCGCCGATGAGATAATCGAGTCCCTGTACCAGCAGCGGAAACGCACCAGGTACGGGGCAGAACATCAGGCGCGGGGGGACAAATTTGAGCAGGAATTCCGACAGATGATTCGGAGCGGTCACATGCTGCGCAGCTCGCCAACCGAGAAACGCTCCGAGGAGATACCGCGCCATGGAAGCCAGCAACAACCACCACGCCAGATCGGTCCCGCCTTCGAATTGGGCGCCGGGACTGGCGAACCGCGGCGGTTTGACCGAAGGAAGCGAAATGGCATTGACCGCACCCACCCAGAGCGTCGGAAAATCGAGCCCCGAACCCATGTGCAAATGGGTTTCCGCAACCCCGCAATCGCCCAATTGACGTTCGAGCGTGCGCGTGAGCAGTTCCAAAGAGGTGGGGCGGTGCCGACCGTCGTGCAGGGCGGCCAGCAGCAGGTCGTAAGGTAATGCGAATCCCAGCCAGCGCATCCGCCGCCGCGCTTCGGCAAAGCGGGCGGTGGTGGGCAAATCGTCGGTGCCACCCAAGGTGTACCGCGGGACGGCCACGGTCCCTTGGGCTTCGAGAAATGTCTCCGCCAGGCGGCGCAGGTAAGCTCCCAGCGTGCTGGGCGTTCGAGAGTCTCCAAACCACATCTTGTCCCGCAACGCGACAGCCTCATCGACTGAGAAACCGGGAAGTTGCACGAGAAGCACGCGTTCGGCTGCCTGCCACAGGTCGCCTGTACTGCGGGACATATCCGGACGCAATTCGGTGACGGCAGTGCGGAGTGCAAATTCGCTGGCCAGGGGAAAGGCCGCCATTTCCGCGATAGCGAAGTCGATGGGGATGCCGACTTGTCGAATGGGTTGCATAATCAGCGGTCAGATGGCGGCGGCGAAGAGGGGCGGCCGTTTCGAGAGCTTGCCGGGCAAATGTTAACTCCCAGATTTCTTCGCGGCTCGTCGTCTGGGATGTGTCGAGGTGGAGGACTCGGGCGGCTCTGGCTCAGTTTCCAATGTCGAGTCGTCGTCGGGGGCCGCCATGTTTTTTGCCAGGATCTCGACATTTTTTTGGCTCGGTCGAAGCCACTTCGGCAGGCCCAGCGGCAGTGTCTGGCGGAGTTCTTCGGCCAATTCCTGCATATTCTGAAGGTGCAGGAACGCCAGGTTTTGGGCGCTGGCGCGGTTGATCGCCCGGCTATGGCTTTTCCAGAAGGCGATGAGTTCCGCGGGGATTGTGACGTCTTTCGGGATCGCGAAAGCACCAATTTCGGGCATCAGCAAGACCGCCACGTCGGTGAGCCAGCGCAGGTACCGGTACGCTTTGAACGATCGGCCGTCGAGTTCCTTAAGTTCCGCGAGAAACTTGACAAGGTTGTCGAAAGCCGATTTCCATTGCTCTGGACCGACTTTTTCGATGGGCTTGATCGCGGACAATTTCCACGACGCAAAGTCAGTTCCGGCCACAATCCAACTGTACAGCGCCAATCCAGGTCCACTGTCGGAGTTGAGCAAATACGCCGGACCGTGCTGCAAGTAATCGCTCCACAGTCTTAGAAACTGTTCGATCGAGTGAAACGAAAAGCACGTCGGTTTCGGCCACGTCAGTGTCGCCATCTGCACGCTGCTGCTGCGCCACACGGTGCAGCCCCAGCGCCCCGCTCCGCCGGGCACGCCCATGAGCAGACTGTACGGGTTGACGTCCCATTTCTGACCGAAAAGCACCAGATCGTGCAACAGGGCAATCGCGGCCCCTGTGCTGGGGTTGATAATCCGGTCGTCTTTGCCGGTTCCCGTACCTGTTCCCGTGCCGGTCCCGACGGTTCCCGTCCCGCTGCCGGCGCTTAACGGGAGGGGCGACCCGGCACGGAACACCCATCCGGCCATCGACTCGAGCTGGAACTGCAATCGTGCGAGGTCGGATAAGTCTGACAATCGCTCGTCGATGATATCCAGACGCACCATCGGTTTCGTCACCGGCTCGACGCGAATCGGGAGCTGACGCAGATCCCATTGGCCCGAAACGGCCGGCTCAAAAACATCGGGCAAGACGCGCCGGTTTTGTGGCGTCAGCGCTCCATCTTCCGCGAGGGCCGTATGGCACAGTCTTGCGACGAATTCCCGCAAATCATCGTTCAGCCGTTGAACCGCCAGTGACGCCGGTTTGCCGGGTGCTGCAGTCTTTCCCGCCTCGGCCTGGCTCGCGTCAGCCTGCCCGGCATCCGTTTTGCCCGCCTCATTCGCCGCGACGCGGTTCTGGCGGTCCGTCTCGGCCCGCGTCCGTGATTGGAAATCGTTGACGATTTTGCGGATTCCATACCAGAGGTCGGCAATGTTGCGCGAAGCCGCGTGAAACACGCCTAACGCGCTGTAGAAACACAGTTGGTTTGCCCTGTCGGATACTCGCACGTCGCCTTCGCGGTGCTGGTTGTCCTGGTTCGGGGCCGAATGCACCAACAGCTTTGATGCTTCCGTGCTCCACCGTGGCTGTTCGGCTGTTTGCAGCAGCAGACTTCGCAGGGTTCCGTCTTGTTCCCAGGTGGTCTGCCGCAAATCGTTCGCCTGATCCTCGGCAAAGCACAGCGGGCACTGGGCCAGCAGCTCATGCAGTCGTAACGGGAGGGCGGAATCGGAATCGGGAGCGAGCGGTCGAAAATTCAGCGCCTCGAGGAAACCCAGCGGTTTGAGCTCCAACCGCTGCGTCGGGGGAATCAGTTTGCGCATCGCGTTCGCGGCCACCTCGCCTGCGACCTGGGCGACATCTTGCGGCGAGACGGAAATCAAGTCGCTGAATTCTGCGCCATGGGCCACCTCGGCCATATCGGCCGAGATTTTAAGATTCAGCACCACATCGGCAACATCCAGGTCGCCCAGCACGAGAAAGAACAGCCGGGGGACAGAAATCATGCGCAGCAGCCGCAGCAGTTGCAGACAAGCCGACGGATTGAGATCGAAATCGTCAACCGGGAGCGCAAACAAAGGATTCTGAATTTTGCCACGCTGAAAGATGGCACTCGCGAGAGAGTGCAAGACGCGGTCGAGGTTGGCGTTCATCGACAACCGCGCCCGTTCGACGCGCATCACCTCCACCGCCCAGTCGTCGGGGTCGAGATGCCCGCGGCGTTTGCGCAGGTTGCTGTCCCAAGCCAAGGCGATGTTAGCCTGCAACTGCTGCAATTGCAGCAAGGGATCGTAAAAGCCGGGTTCGAGCAGTCCCCGGACGTCGCGCCCAGTCGAATCGGCGGCCATCGGACTGATCAGCCGGGTACAGGCGTCTTCAATACGCGCCAGAATCGCCGCCAGGAAGTTATTTGAGGAATCGACGTCTTCCATATCCAGCGTTTCGAGCCAAACGACTCGCTCACGCATATTGCCGAGCGACTTCACGACGTCAGACGGCATCTGGGCATCGACTTCCACCCCGGGTTCGAAGGACTTTTTCAACGACGTCAGCACGGTCGTCTTTCCGGTCCCTCGACTGCCAAAGAGAAACGCGATCTGGCTGGTCCGATGATCGCGAATCCACTCGGTGCCGACCGGAATCTCGCCTTTCAACGGTTTGGGGAGGCGAACCACGGCTTCTTCGAGCATCTGCACAACCGACCCGAAGGCCTTTCGCTGGGTTTTGTACATGGCTTCCCAGGAAGCGGGACGGGCTTCAATTCGCAAAGATTGAACTTGTGGCATGGTCTCTCCACCGTACAACGCGCTTGGGGGCGCCGTCCAGCACGATCTTTGCCAAAGTTGAGTCACCAGAAAACCGGCGGTCTAAGGCACCCAATGTCCGCTCAGCTGGGCCTCAAACAAGCATACCCGA
>JAFEBR010000243.1 GCA_018242565.1 Planctomycetota bacterium
CGGGCCATGAAAGTTGTCCACATCATTACCCGCATGATCCTCGGCGGGGCTCAGGAAAACACACTGCTGACCGTCGATGACCAGCATCACCTCTGGCACGACGCCGTGACTCTGATCACCGGGCCGGCGATCGGTCCAGAAGGAAGCCTGCTCGAGCGGGCCCAGAACCGAGGTCTTGATGTCCGCCTGATTCCCGAGCTCCGCCGTGAGATCCACATCGGTCGCGACTGGCACAGCTATCGCCAGATGGTGCGAATGCTCCGTGAGATTCAGCCCGAGGTCGTCCATACGCACAGTTCCAAAGCGGGCGTACTGGGCCGGGCGGCTTCGTGGAAGCTGAAGATTCCGACGGTCCATACGATACATGGATCCCCCTTCCACCCCTACCAGAGTCGACTGGCCTACGAAGTCTATCGCCGGGCGGAAAAGTGGGCCGCGGCCCGCTGCGACAAACTGGTCAGCGTCTGCAACGCCATGACTGACCAATACGTGGCGGCGGGGGTCGCGCCCCGCGAAAAGTTTGTCACCGTCTACAGTGGCATGGATGTCGAACCCTTCCTGAACCCGCCCCGGGCCCGCGATGTCGTCCGGCAGGAATTGGGCTTCGCCGCTGACGACATCGTCGTCGGCAAAATTGCCCGGCTGTTCGAACTGAAAGGGCATGCCGACATCATCGTCGCGGCCCGACAGGTGGTCGACCGGAACCCGCACGTCCGCTTTCTGTTCGTGGGGGATGGATCACTGCGCAATCAACTTGAGCAACAGATCTCGGAGGCGGGCCTGACCGGGAGATTCGTGTTCACCGGCCTCGTGCCGCCGACGCAAGTGCCAGAACTGATCGGGGCGATGGATATCGTCGTGCATGCCAGTCTGCGCGAGGGACTCGCGCGGGTCTTGCCTCAGGGTCTGATCGCCGGCAAACCGGTCGTGAGCTACGACGTCGACGGGGCCCGCGAAGTCTGTATTCCGCAGGAAACCGGCTGCCTGTTGCCGGCCCAGGACCTCGAGCAGTTAGCCGCCGCGCTGGTGATGTTGGCCGATCATCCGGAAATTCGCCAGAAATTCGGCGAAACGGGTCGTGCGCGATTCACGGACCAGTTCCGACACGAAACCATGACCCGCAGGCTGCGCGAGATCTACCAGCAGGTGCTGGAAAACCGCCGTCCGCGGAGCTAATCCGGCGATCGGCTCGACTGCGCGGCCTGCCGATGCGAGTGTGCATGCGAGGGTTCGATAAACCGAATCCCCCAGGCGATGACCACGCCGGCCAGCAGAGCCAGTGTCAGCCGGGTGCGGTTGTGCGAGTGAAACTCCATTTCCGGCAGGAGATCGCCCAGGGCGATGCAGATGAAAACTCCCGCCGAGACCGACAAGGCAATCCCTACGACCAACGACGGTTGCACCGAGAATTCCTGGACCCCCAGGACAAACAGCAGCGCCCCAAGCGGGCAGATTAAGGAGAACGCGGCGTTCACCAGAATCCGCGACTTGATCGACCAGCCACTGGCGGCCATCAGAGTGGTAATCGAAATGGAGTCGATAGGCTTGTGCAGCGCCACGGCGAAAAAGGTTCCCAGCCCCAGCCAGGCCTGACTGCCATGAAACAAGTCGGCTTCGAGGCTGGCCCCCAGTGCCAGACCATCGCCGATGGAATGGAACGCCATGCCCAGAAAGACCCCCAGCCAGCTCAATTTCATGGCTCCGGCGGCCGGCGGAGAACCGTGCCGATGGCCATGCGAGTGTCCGACACCGTGATTCTGGCAGCCGGAATGGTCGTGGTCGTGATCATGAACGACAGGCAGGGCCGGCTGACAGGCTTCTTGATCGCACTGCAGCGTATCGAGCGTACCGTGGTGGTGAAAATGAAACGCCCGCAGCAACAGGAACATGACCACCAGGCCGGCCATCATGCCGTGAGCGGCGATATCGGGACCGCGAGGCCCCAGTTCCACGAGGGCATGCGGCAACATGTGGAAGACGCCAATTCCCAGCATCAGACCGCCGATCAGGCTGATCCAGACTTGCATGCGGTTGTGCGTGAGCACAAACCACTGGGGCAGCCAGCCTCCCAGAAGCGAAGAGGCGATGATCACGACACAATAGCCCGCCAACCAGGGCAGCAAGGCTCGTCGCTGCGACTCGGGATCGAGTCGGCGGTTGATCTCGGCATGCGACAGGGGTTGCTCGGCAGATGCTTCGGCGGCCTGGGGACTGGTCGACTGCAGGGCCGATTCCGATTCCGGTGCGGGGGGCGCAGCCATGGCGTTCACCCCGGCGCGAACCGCACCGCACAGGAATATGAGCGCGACGAGCGCGACCCGTTGACTATGCACAGACACCCTTCCCGATCCACGTCGAATACGAACTTCCGCCCGGCCGAGAAATAGCAGACGGGGCCAACACGCTGGATTTGCACCAACTCGGCCGCGACCTGGCCTCGATCAGGCGGAACTGGCAATTTTGACGTGGCCTGCCCGAATTCACAACCCAGATCCCATCGTCCAAAAGGGCCGTGTTAACAAAGGGTGCGGTCCGACGCGGAAACGTCAGAATACTGCGTTCAAACTCGCATGGGGACCGGGATTGACGGGTTTTTTCTCGCTACATACACTTTGCGCAGATTGCCAGATGCGTACAGAATGCGCACCACCTCGGTGTTTTTCGGTGTGTTTGACCGGGCAATCGAGGTGACAAGACAGGTATGAGACAGGTTGCAGTCAGGCCGACAAACGGAATCGGCCGACGCACTGGGCGGCAGGTCCCACCTGGACGGCAATTGGAGCAATTTTCACAGGCGAAAGTATGGAATTTCTCGAAAAGCTTGGAGATTTTTTCGTCAGCCTCACGGCACTCATTGAACGGTTCCTGCTGGGACTGTTTGGTGCCTCGAACGAACGCATGATGCGTCGCGTGGGGTTCGTGCGAAAAGATGACCAGACCACGATTCTCCCCGGCTCACTGCTGGACAAGATCAACTCCCAGGAAGAACGCTGGAAAGCCTTATCCGACGAGGAATTAAAGGAAACGGCAATTCGTTTCCGGGCTCGTCTGGCCAAAGGCGAAACACTCGACGATCTGCTGCCGGAGGCCTTTGCGGCCGTGCGCGAGTCGGGACGCCGCTTTCTGAAGATGCGGCACTACGACGTGCAGATGATCGGCGGATACTTCCTGCACAAAGGCAATATCGCCGAAATGGTCACTGGGGAAGGTAAGACCCTGGTGGCAACGCTGCCCGCGTTCCTTAACGCGCTGGCCGGCAAAGTGCACGTCGTGACCGTGAACGACTACCTGGCCCGCCGCGATATGGAATGGATGGGCCCTTTGTACATGGGTCTGGGCCTGACGGTGGGCTGTATTCAGTCGGGACAGGACCACGAAGAGGGGGGACGGGAAGAGAAGATCCGTTCGTACCAGTGCGACATCACTTACGGGACCAACAACGAATTCGGTTTCGACTACCTGCGCGACAACATGAAGCCCACCCGGGCCACGCAGGTTCAAGGCGCGCTGCACTTTGCGATTGTCGACGAAATTGACAACATCCTGATCGACGAAGCCCGTACGCCGCTGATCATTTCCGGTCCGGCGGAAGACGATGTCGACAAGTACCGCAAGGCCGATCGCGTGGCGCGGCAGTTGAAGCGCGACGTGCACTTTGAAGTCAAGGAAAAAGAACACACCTGTCACCTGACCGATGAAGGGATTCGCGCCGCCGAGGAAATCGCCGGCGTCGAGAGTTTCTACTCGGGCGGCAACATGGAGTGGCCGCACCTGATTGATAACGCCCTCAAGGCGCACCATCTCTACAAGCGTGACGTCAACTACGTGTCGATGGGTGGGGAAATCATCATCGTCGATGAATTCACCGGCCGTCTGATGAAAGGGCGTCAGTGGAGCGATGGTCTGCACCAGGCCGTCGAAGCCAAGGAAGGGGTGACGATCAAGTCTGAAAACCAGACCCTGGCGACGATCACCCTGCAGAATTATTTCAAGCTCTACAAAAAACTCGCCGGCATGACGGGCACCGCCATGACCGAGGCCAACGAGTTCCTGAAAATCTACAAGCTCGATGTCGTGGCGATTCCTTCCAATCGCCCGATGAAACGCATCAATTTTCCCGACGTCATCTACCGCAGCGAGCACGAAAAGTTCGGAGCGGTGGTCGAAGAGATCCGCCAGATCCATGAAACGGGTCGCCCGATTCTCGTGGGCACAGTCTCGATCGAAAAATCGGAACTGCTCAGCGAAATGCTTGGGTGCTAC
>JAFEBR010000244.1 GCA_018242565.1 Planctomycetota bacterium
AACGGAAGTGGGAAGACCAGCGTTCTGGATGCCATTCACATGGCCATTCGTGCCGCAGTGGGCGAGCCATCCAAGGTATTCGGCTACGAACGTCATTGCGACTGGCTGCACACCCGTGGCGCGGCCGATGACTTGCTGGTTACTTTCACCACTCCGGGCGGAGAATTCTCCGTCCGGGCAACCCCACCCGCCGGCCCTGCGCCATTGCCTGACCAATTGGGAACGCGGCGCTGGACGTTTCAGGTGACTCCTCCGGCCGGACCGGAATTGGACCGGGCACTCCGCGATGCTCGCTCTCTCGTTTTCTTTCATCTCGATGCGACCGAACTTGCAAGGCCGTCGTATTCCGAGAGGATCCCGCCTCGAGTCGAGTTCAACGGAAGTGGACTGGCTTCGGTCCTGTCCTACATGGCACTGAATGACCCGGATGGGTTCGACACGCTGCTCTTGCACATGAAGAACTTCATCCCGCACTTGAAGCGGATTCGATTCAACAAAGTGATGATTCGCCGATCGGAGACAGCATACTTTCAGAATGATGACGAGTCCGAGGAACGCTTCACAACTCGGAAATATCAAGCCGACGTGCTGCTATTCGATTTCAACAACGCGAACAACGTCGCCGCCTATACTGTGAGCGAAGGCACGATCCTCCTACTCGGTTTGCTGACGATCCTGCTTGGTCCAACGCAACCCAAGATTCTTCTCTTGGATGACATCGAACACGGGCTTCATCCATTAGCCCAAAAGTCACTTCTCGACGCCTTGAAGCAAGTCATGGGGGCATTCCCCGACCTGCAAATCATCGCCAGCGCCCATTCGCCGTGGTTGCTGGATCAATTGCAGCCGGAGCAAATTCGACTCATGACGCTGGATGCAGACGGATACGCGGTCTGCGGCAAACTCACCGACCATCCACAATTTGAGAAGTGGAAGGAAGAAATGGCTCCTGGGGAATTGTGGAGCTTGTTCGGTGAAAAGTGGCTCGTCGAAGGAGGGGCGACCGAATGAGCAAGCAGTTCGTTGTCGTCTCGGAGGCGCGAGCCGATTTCATCACGGCGACGGAACTCGCCGACCGTGTTCTCCTGGCCGAGATCGCATGGCTTGACGAGGCGCTGATCGAATCTCAACGCCAGTGGGTCGGCGAAGATTCTCCTGGCACTCATCTGGCTTGGACGACAGTTTCTCATCGTGCGCGTGAAGCTGGGATTCGAGTACAAGGGCATTTCAATGGCGAACCGGGTTTACCCGACGCCCGTGCCGCACGCCGCGCAATCTTGTATGTGCTCAGCCAATTCAGCGTCGTCGATGGCATCCTGTTGATCCGTGATCTTGATGACCAGTCCGAGCGTCGGCAGGGACTGGAGCAAGCGAGGGCGTCCGATAACTCAGGAACGACAATCGTCATTGGTGTCGCGAGCTGCGAACGCGAAGCTTGGGTCATTTGCGGATTTGATCCCGAGAATGTCGCCGAAAACCAACTCCTGGGTGAGGAGCACCAGAAGCTGGGAGCCAACCCGTGCCTCCGCTCTCATGAGCTGACGGCGGGCAAAAGCGACATTGCCTTGAGAAGTCCGAAGAGAGTCCTAAAGGTTCTGACGGGTGACAATTGGGAACGGCAGCGACGATGTTGGCAAGCAACGTCGTTGCAGGTATTGATCGAACGTGGCGTTGAAAACGGCTTGGCCGCCTACCTCGATGAAATCAAGGTCCGTCTTTCCGGTCTGATCACTGGCCAAGAGGTGCGGCATTGATGAACGCTACCTCTGTCACGACTGTCTTCGACGCGATCCTCGGCTCGCTTCAGAAAGCGGCGGATTACAACCGCGACGACACGGTGCCACCCGCCGCAGTGCTCTGGCCCGACGAAAAACGGGAATGGGAGAAGCTGGTCCCTCGGCTGCGCTCCGTTCTTCCGCAGTTCTTGATCTTTGGTCCTTACGATGCCGTTCACCGCTCCGGTCCGGCAATCTGGTTACGCTGCGTGCTCGCCGGGCAGATCGACGGAGTCAAACTGCCGACTGGCACTGTGCCGATAATCTACTTACCTGGGGTGAGCCGTGCGACATTGCGGGCCACCGAGGAATGTCCGCCGGAACTCAAGCCGCTGGCCGAATTGCAATTTCGAGGCGTGATTTGGTCGCAGGCGAACGCCAAAGACTTTACCATCGCGGCGTTCCTGCAAACCGAAAAAGGGGGATTGGGCCTCACACTGGCCAAGGATCACGCCTCGGCGACTTCCTTACAACGGGCCTTAGTAAAACTCGCCGATGCGCCGGTCGCCGACCTGCAAGCCAAGTCCGCAGCCGGCGAACTGAACAGTCATTATTTCGACTCACTGGTCAGTGACGATTTGGTGGACGATTTGCTGTCGTGGATGTCGCGGCCCCAGGAAACGCGCTCCAACTGGGAGCCGGGCCGCTGGGAAACGTTGTGCAGTCGGTGCCTTGCCGACTACGGATTCGATCCGGCGGAGGAAGGCGAGCTGGTCGGGGCCGAACTGCTCGGACAGCAAACGAAACCGGCCTGGAAATCGGCCTGGAAACGCTACGCTGCCGCGCCCGCCCGTTATCCAGGGCTCGTGGAATTGCTCCGTCGCGCCAAGCCCGAAACGACAGGCAAAACACTGTTCGATGGCGCGCGAGTCGAGCCTTGGCCCCAGGACAACGAGGCGGCCGAGGCGGAGCTGCGGGAAGAATTATTGCGTTTGCCGAATGAACCGGTTGCCACAGCACGGCAAATTTTGATTCAACTGGAAGCCGCCAATCGTCATCGGCGGGACTGGGTGTGGGCTCCGCTGCAACGTGCGCCTCTGGCCCGAGCCATTTTGCATCTGGCGAGCCTGGCCGAACGCACGCAACTGCCTCTCACAGGCGCAACAACGGGGGAATTGGTGCGGGCCTATGTCGATGGAGGCTGGCGCGCCGACGCGGCGGTCCTCGACAGCCTCGCCGACTTGAGCCATCCGCTTGACCAGGAAGCCGTCTGTGCGGCGATCAGCCACGTGTACGCCCCCTGGCTGCGCGATGCCGCGGAACTGTTCCAGAAGCAATTACAGCACCATCCACTTCCCGGTCGCGAAAGCCCCCGCCTGACCCCCGTGACGGGAGGCACGTGCGTGCTGTTCGCCGATGGTCTGCGGTACGACGTCGGCCAGAAACTGCTGGCAGCGGTTTCCAGCCTGGTGGGGGACATCGCGGTGTGCCATCAGTTCGCGGCGATCCCTTCGGTCACGCCAACGGCGAAGCCGGCTGTCTCACCCGTCGCCACATCGATTGCCGGTGCGACTGCGGGTGAAGAATTTCGCCCGACGGTTGATCGGGCCGTCGCGTCGGACGCCGGGATCGCAGGCGCATCGCAAGAATTAACCATTGATCGGTTTCGCAAACTTCTGGAGCACGACGGCTTTCAAGTGCTGGGGCCCAATGATGCGGGTGATCCGAATGGTCGGGCGTGGGCCGAATTTGGCAACCTCGATGCCACTGGTCACCAGGAAGGAATTGGTTTGGCCCGACGGCTTCCCGAATTGGTGGTCGCCCTCACCCGCCGAATTGAATCGCTGCTGGCGGCGGGCTGGCGGGAAGTGCGGGTGGTGACCGACCATGGCTGGCTGCTGTTGCCGGGCGGGTTGCAGAAAGCCGACTTGCCGAAGTTTCTCACGCAGACGCGCTGGGGCCGGTGTGCTGTGGTGAAGCCAAATGCCACGGTCGATTTTCCCACCTTTAACTGGTTCTGGTCCGATCATGTCACCGTGGCCTGCCCCCCCGGAATCAGTTCGTTTATCGCTGGGCGGGAATATAACCACGGGGGCTTGTCGGTGCAGGAATGTGTCGTCCCGCAATTTTCGATTCGGGCCGGCAAGCCCACGCCCGTTGTCGCCAAGTTCGAAACGGTCAAATGGTCGGGACTGCGGTGCCGAGTCAAAGTGACAGGCGCATTTCAGGGGTGCCGCGTCGATCTGCGTGACAAAGCAGCTGATGCCACGACCTCACTGGCGGCGGCCCGTCCGGTGGGCGATGATGGAACGGCGGCCATTGTGGTCACCACAGAAAGTCGCGAAGGAAGTGCGACCACCCTGGTGCTCTTAGACCCCACAGGATCCGTGGTGGACAAACGGCTTGTGACGGTGGGAGGGTAATTGGCTGACATGCAACTCGACAACTTAGATGAAGCCGCCTCCGCCGGGTTTGACGGCTACATCGTGCGAAAAGACCTCGTGCGGCGCTTCGCTCGGCAATATCCGGTCCCGACCTATGTCTGCGAATTCCTGCTGGGGCGCTATTGTGCCAGCACCGACGAAGCCGAAATCCAGGAAGGCCTGGCGATCGTGGAGCGGCAGTTGCGAGACCGGGCCGTCCGCAGTGGCGAAGAAGAATTGTTCAAGGCC
>JAFEBR010000245.1 GCA_018242565.1 Planctomycetota bacterium
GAACCGCCGTGTCAGCGCTCCGGCCCATTCTGCCGCCGACCAAGTGTCGGCCGCTTGCAGGCCCAGCATTCGCCCCGATCGACACCCATTTCTTATCCGCGAGATCCGTGAAATCCGCGGTTCCCTCTCGTCTGTAAACCAGCCGATCTGACTACGGGTCACCGTGGGTCCGTGAAACCCACTGGCAACCTGAATCTCACGGCCGACGACCTGGCCATTGGCACCGACCCTCGGCACTGACCCGTTGGCAACGTATCCCACAACCATCGTTTCGTGTGATTCGCTTTCTTCGCGGCGACAAGCTTCGGAACCACGGACTTCACGGCTGGCACGGATGTACTTGGTTTTCAGCCGGGCCCCGCGTCGGAAATCCGGCCAGAAATCGTCGAGCGATTGAAACCAGGGGTCGCCATGTTAAGATCCATCCAGCGACGCCGGCCATCGGGCCGGGGAAGTTCTCAAGCGGTTGAATCCGTTGCCGCGAGATCATTCTCAACCGATCAAGCAGACGTTTGTTCCAACTGACGGATCCGAAGGGAGCGAGAATGTCGCATCCTGCAGTGAGCGGTTTGATTCTGATTTGCGTGGCCACGACTTTCGCGGTCGCCGACGATTTCCAGCCGCCGGAATACACGATTCGCCGGGCTGCGAAGCCGCCGACCATTGATGGCAAGCTCGATGACCACGTCTGGAAAACGGCTGGCGTGATCCAGGATTTCGTCTTCCCCTGGCACACGGCGGGCGAGAAGGAGCCGACGACGGCCAGACTCTTATGGGACGACGAGTGCCTCTACATCGGCCACGTCTGCTCGGACAAACACATCACGGCGGTCCACAAAGAACGGGACGGCAAGATCCCCGAAGACGATTGCTTCGAGATCATGCTGATGCCCAATCCC
This sequence comes from Planctomycetota bacterium, assembly GCA_018242565.1. Classification (GTDB taxonomy): domain Bacteria; phylum Planctomycetota; class Planctomycetia; order Planctomycetales; family Planctomycetaceae; genus JACQFH01. The sequence continues at coordinate 900 of JAFEBR010000245.1, forward strand.
GGCACGCCGGAGAAGTATTACAACCTCGAATGGAACGTGATCGGCGGGATTCTCGACAATCATCGCCCGCACGGCCCCGACAAACCCCGCGCCGAGAAATGGGACGCCCAGGGCTTACGCTTCGCGGGGACCTACATCGGCACCTTAAACGACGACACCGACGTTGACGAATCGTGGACCGTCGAGATCGCCATCCCCTGGGAAAACTTCAAGCCGCACTTGCAGCACTTCCCGCCCCAGCCCGGCGACGTGCTGAAGGGCAACCTCAACCGCCACGGCGGCAAGACCAACCTGCAATACAGCCAATGGGCCCACGGCGGCACTCCGAAACCGCAGTTCCACACGCCGGGACGGTTCGGGAAATTCACGCTCGCTGAATAACAACCAGACAGCGGCGTGAGCCAGGGTAACCAGCACTGGGGCTGAGGCATCGCCTTTCCAGAAGACGACTGGCGACAGCAGACTCGCCACGGGGCCACCGAATTTGCCAGAGTGAGACGGTTCGCGCTCGGCCTACTCCATCACGACAAAACGAGTTCCCGAAGTGCCAAAAACAATACGCAGGGTTGCCGCTCTGGAGCCGACCCACCTGCTACGCATCCTGAAAAATGCCGCGTTTTGATGCGCACGCCCGCCCGCAAATTCCGATCGATGCATTTTAGAGCAACGAAACGCGGACGGGGCGCATCCCTGGCTTCAGATCGGAATCTGAAATGGGTGTCGCAACCCCTTCTTCAACGCACCAGCCCTCTGAGATATCGTCGGGATGAAACACTTCAACCCATTCCGAAACTTCATCGAGTGGCGCGCTGGTAACGATAAACGCGACACACGCCACGGGCCAAAGATCGGCGTCCTCCTCGTCGTCTGGATCGGGAATTTCGGTTAATTCCAGGAACACGCCTTGTACATCATTTCTCGCCCGGACATCCGCAAGAATCCGTCGATATTCCGCCAGGCTCAGCCGTTGTTCCGGGAGCAAATTGACGCCGATCGACTCTTCGTCCGTGTTGCCCTTAAAAAAAAATTCGTCGAGCGTGACGGCCAAAAGCGCTGCGTCCTCATCAAGAATACGGCAGGCTTTCACAATGAGCTGTCGTCTGGCGGCTAAATCCACGAAGAACTCCAAAAATAAACAAAAAAACAGGGGCACCAAAAGGACGGTCCGGAGTGGCTCCCGACTCAGTGTTCGCCCTTTCGCCAATCAAAAATGACTCCCGCTTCATGAAGGGTTTTGCGAGCCTTTGGAATTGCCGTTTCTTCGACTTCCCAGAGTGTCACTTCGTCTGTGAGCTGCCTCAATGTCCCGCGCATGCGGCTGCGCCGGATCCATTGCTCTAAAGGAATGCCGTCGACGAATCTGGTCAGTTGTGGGACGGTCAAGAAATTCCATGGATAAACGTCTCGCAATAGGCCCTTTCGGTACACTTCCCTTTCTCTCCCATCGAAACACCAATGCGTAATATCGAGGCCCTCTTGGTATGCCGCGCCGGTCCGTGCAGGACCCTGGCAGATTCCAATCGCATACCAAACTGGTCCTAACTTCGAGTCACGCACGTAACCAATACCGTATGACGGGCGTACTGCTTGGGCGATCTTTTCAGACACGGCAAACGTGATGTCTTTAGTAAGTTTGTCGGCGGGGATTGAGATAATCGCGTATCCGCCGTAGTCGTAACCCGCGGAGAAGGACGCTTCCACCATGCGCTCGGGGCCTAACGGGGTAGTGTTTGAATTGTTGGAACGCAGATCAAACGCATTAACTGCTGCGAATCCGGATTTGTGAAGCTTCGATGCGATGCGGTCGTATTGGCCGATTTTGCCACTGAATCCTTTGCCTGTTACTCCCAACTCGTGCGGATCATACCGTAATTGGCCAATTAGCTCGACCGCGACCCGGAAAAACGCTTCCGCAGTTTTGGGAGATGTATCGATGCCATAAAACGCAATGGCAAGGCAGTTGTCGGTTGTCTTGTTTTGGATTTTGGTCATTTGTAATCAGCTTGAGTCAAATCCTACAACGGCGGAATGCCGTCGACAATCCCCTGCCGACTTCGCAAATTTCGCCAGACAGCGAGTGGCCGAGCCAGCAAGCATCTTTCGAATATGAGGACACAACACACGACGCCTGCACAAACCGCGAGTCCAGCCCCAGCCTTCGGTTCGCGTTCGGTACGCCGGTTCGTGGCCTTGGACGCCTGAAATTTGGGCACACACCGCTTTTTTTGCACAGGCGAATCCGCTGCTGGGTGGCACACTCGGAATTCATGGGGAATCCATCGCACACGCATTGTGCCGGGGTCACCGGGGACACAGCGCCCCATTTTGGATACGCGAAAGTCTGCCGCAGGCGAGTCTGTGCGCTCAGCGGTGGCACCGATCCGTCCGCCGGTGCTCCGGTCCGTGTGAGGCAATTCTCAGCGGATTCCACGCGACTTCAGCCGAGATGCTCTGGGCGGGGCGCCATTGAGGCGGTGCCGGGCAGCGAGAATCCGCTACAGGACCTCAGGGCGGCTGTCGGTACCCTGCACCACGCCGCGCTGGATTAAACCGCGACGCGCGTGGCGGCCGTGCGTGATTCGACGTTTCGATACAGCGGGCGGGGGGCTGACGAAACCTGATCGCGGTGCGGATTGATCCGGCGGATCGTATCGTCGATCGTCGCGGGAGCGCTGGCAACCTCGAAGAACCGTCGGCCGAAGTGCCACGTGTGAATCAACAGGCACGCACCAGACGAGCCATAACCACCTCCGGTGACCGATATGGAATCGGCACACCAGAACGGCCCCACCCGGCAGCCTGCGGCGCTGTAGGCTCTACACCTCCGGATTCGATTCAAATAAACGATCGGCTTGAAAATCACAGCGAACGACAACCCGTGTCCCCAGATCCTGGGTTCCCAACCCCAAGTCACTTAACCTGCCCAGAAGGCGATCTCACTTTTTCGGGGTTCGCCATTCCGATCTGAGCGAAAGTGCCACGGGCCTGGCTTGTACGGACATACAACGATCATGGACCGGATGCACCCGTGAGCGAGTCGGTATCAAACCGCGATGGCGTTGCCGGGGCAGATCGGGTATGCTTCATGCTGGCGAACGGATCGCCACAGTTGCTGTTCGAGGTGCAAGCCGAGCTCGCCGAAGAATCGCTGGAGCTCCCTCGTCCCCGATGATGAAGATTCCGGCGAAGCCCCCACGGTCGGGCGGCTCTCGTATGAGTTCGTGGTCAGCAACCTCTGCAGCGTGAACCGGCGGCTGACTCACTTTCAGCGGCAGACCGTGGAACGAA
>JAFEBR010000246.1 GCA_018242565.1 Planctomycetota bacterium
GTGGTCATTACCTGCGGCGGTGAGGGGGCCATACTCGCTGACAGCGAGGGAATTCTGAGATCGGGTGGGTTCCCGGTCGAGTTCGTGGATGGTACCGGCTCGGGAGACGCGTTCGCCGCCGGTTACATCTCGGGACTCCTCGATGGCTGCCCGCCGATTGAATGTCTGCGGATCGGGAGCGCGTTGGGCGCCAGTTGCGTCCGCCGGGCGGGGGCCACGACGGGAGTCTTCGAGCGTGCGGAACTCGCCGAGTTTCTGGCAGGGCACGAGTTGCCGGTTGAGCGACTGGCCGAGTGAAGTGGCGGTCAGCCTGATGCGGGACGGGCCTGCAGAATGGCCTGGCAGGCGAGCACGGCATCGCGCGTGGCGGCCACATCGTGAACGCGGATGATCTCAGCTCCCTGCAGGGCGACAGCCAGTGATACGCCGACTGTGCCATAGACCCGTTCATCGACCGGGCGGCCCAGCAGACGCTTCAAAAACCGCTTGCGCGAATGGCCGATGCAGACCGGACGCCCGAGTTGGTGGAACCGGGCGATATTTGCCAGCAGCGCGACATTGTGCTCGGCGGTTTTTCCAAAACCGATGCCCGGGTCGAGCACGACCTGTTCGCGAGAGATGCCGGCTTGTTCGAGATCAAGAAGCCGACCGTTCAGAAACTCGGCCACCTCGCCGACCACATCGGTGTAAGTGGGGTCATCCTGCATGGTGGCTGGTGTGCCGCGGATGTGCATGCAGATCACTCCCGCTCCGGAGGCTGCACAGACCTGGGGCATCCGCGGGTCGAAAGTCAGGCCGGAGATGTCGTTGACGATGTGGGCGCCAGCGGCCAGCGCGGCCTCGGCGACCGGGGCCTTGGTGGTGTCGATGGAAATGAGTACGGGGTGGGCTTGGGCCAGACGCTCGATGACGGGGAGCGTGCGGTCGAGTTCAGCCTGCAGTTCGACGGGGGCTGATCCGGGACGGGTCGACTCGCCACCGATGTCGATGATGCGGGCCCCTTCGTCGACGAGACGCAGGGCTTGTTCGAGACCTCGTGCCGGGTCGAGGAAGTGCCCGCCATCAGAGAAGCTGTCGGGGGTCACATTCACGATCCCCATGACCCAGGGGAGCGCGTCGAGAGTGAGCAGTTGATTCTTAACGTTCCAGGTGGCGGAGCGCGATGACATACGACAACGGTTCCAGGGAAGCGGAGACGACGCGAGCAGGTTAAAACCGAGGACAGGTAACGCGGGTTAACCCGCAGTGAGACGTAAGCATGTTGTGCGGCTTCTGTTTCGGAAACATTCGCAAGCGGAAAAAATCCTTGAATTTTCGTTTTTTTGGTTTGACAACGCCACAGAGCCTGCCTATTCTACCAACTCGATAAGGGTCGAACTTTCGGTTTGTCCATTTATCGGTGTAAAACTGGTTTACCGGAGGTGACGGTAATCAGCCTGAAGGCAGCAAGTTCCGGAACCGGGAACAACGCGAATTCAGACTGTTTTCGAGATCCTCCGGAACAGATGTACGTCTAAGTTTGTTGTGTGCCACATTTCAGACCCAAAGGAGAACTTTCAATGTCACGTAAACTCTTGACGCTGGTTGCCGTCGCTGTCGCGGTCTTCGGCCTCACGCTGAGCGGCTCCGAAGCCCAAGCCCGCAGCTGCTGCAAGCAGAAGTGCTGCAAAGTTAAGTGCTGCAAGCCCAAGTGCTGCACCTCGAGCTGCCACAGCTGTGCCGCTCCGGCCCCCAGCTGCTGTGCTCCTCGCACCTGCTGTGCTCCGGCTCCCACCTGCTGTGCCCCGGCTGCTGCTTCTTGCTGCGCCCCGGCTGCCGCTTCGTGCTGTGCTCCGGCTGCTGCCGCTCCGGCTCCCGCCGCTGCTCCGGCTGCTGACGCTCCCGCGCCGGCTCCCGCAACCTAATTTGATCGATCCGGTTCAAATTGAAGCCGGGTTCTTGCAGGCGTAACCCGCCCGTAAGTTCCCGGCTTATTTTTTGCGCTCAGCTCGAGTAGCCAGCGGTTACCTGCCGGCTATAGCCAGGTTACCTCGAGGGCCAGTTCCTGCGTCGCGATTTACGAGAACGTGACGCTTATCGTTAGGGCCAGCAACGACAGCGAGCCCGGGATCCGTAGTCCACGGGCCGTGCTTCTGGCAGATGATTGAACTCTCGATCGCCCCAAGCGGTCGGTGTTTACGGCGATGGATCCAGAGCGGTCCACTCTTCTTCCCGCAGGCGTTTTCCGTTGTGGAACGTGTGGCGAATTCGATAAGAGAAGAGGTGCCGATCCGGGAACAACCGTCGTACTTCATCCAGGGGGATCGTTTCGGGCAGGTAACGGCCAATCAAGACCGGGCCCGAGAGATCGGGCGTGTTGTTGACATAGTCGATGTGCCGATCGGCCGGATCGCCATCGACCAGCACTAGAGCAGGGGTGGGGCGGGCCCGTTCGCGGACTAACGTTTCAAAACGCCCATGTTCGGATTTGGCGAAATGGACTCGGCCGATCGCCTGCTCCAGGGGAGCCGACCAGGTCCCACCGCTGATCGTCCAGTTCAACACCACGGCGGCGGTCAGCAGAGCACCCCACCACGCCACCAACAGGGGGCGCAGGGGCAGCCAGGTCCGCAGGGCTACGCTGGTGACGAGGGCAACCCAGACCGACCAGAGGGGACCTGCTTCGAAGACGTAGTGGTGATCTTCCATACCGACGAACCAGTACGGAATGTGCGCCAGGTGCAGCGAAACGATGCCGGCCAGGACCAGCCAGGTGCCCCACCCCAGACGCCTGCCGAGCACGTAGCCCGCACCGCATGCGAAAGCCAACGGCACCATGCCCAGAGTCCAGCGGGTGCTGGCTTTGAGCCGAGTCGCCGCGTTCGAGATCGCCAGTTGCGGCGTGAGATTCTCGGCCCAGTCGTCGTAGTTTTTGATGACGCGCGGCCCGGTACGCAGTTTCCCCCGTTCGACATTATCGAAGCCGTAAACGTGCCGCGGTGTGTGGAGATCGGTGTACAGACTGTAGGGAGTCAACCAGCCTGATCCGGTGATGGCCTGGTTGTAAAAAAACATTCCCACCCCGGCGGCAAGCAGCGGAAAAGCCAGTCCTGCCAGAAGCAGCAGGCGTAGGAAACGACGGCTGTCTGGGACGCGACCTGTTGTGGGATCGGACTGGGCGTTGGATAGCGTGTTCGGGCGAGCGAAAAACGCCCA
>JAFEBR010000247.1 GCA_018242565.1 Planctomycetota bacterium
CGGGCTTTTTTGTCGAGACAGCCTTCCCATTGAATGCGATCGGCAACGGGCGGAAACTTCCGATCGCTCGCTTCCCATGGGGGCTACTCGTACCCGGTTCTGCCCCAGAGATCACCTCAGGATCCGAAGGATTCTTCTATCGGGGAACGACACGTGCGGACGTTCCTTGAACGGAATAGCATGCCAAGCATACGAGCATACGGTTCCGGGGCGGGCCGAATCGGACGAAGCGCCTAGCGTTGGAGCTCAAGCTGATGCAACAGGCCGCGCCTGAGATGTGAAGTGCTGCGACTACGGTTGGGGCGAAATGCTGCTGGCGGACTCAGTTCCCGGTTAATCGCGCGGACCCCTTCCAGGGCCAACAAAATCGTCCGCATGGATTCAACGGGGCCGCGGGTGGCTCCCCCGATCGCGTCAGACGATACGTTATGGGATGCATTGGGCCGCTCCGAAAAGTGCGGCAGACCGGTCATGGACGGACGCTGCCGGACAGGTCCAGTGGTACTAATATTGCCTTTGGAAATTTCAGGCCGACGACGGGCGAGTTGTGCAGGCCCGCAACCAACAATCACAGCAATTCGTGGATCGGTTTGCCGCCGCCGACGATGCTGGTGGGACGGCCGCTGGCATCGAGGTAATGGGTTTCCTGCGGGATGCCGAGTTGGTGATACACGGTCGCCAGCAGATCGAGGGGCGTGACCAGCCGATCTTTCACACCCCCGCCCCACTTCTCACTGGCCCCCACGACCCGTCCCCCCTGAATGCCTCCCCCGGCGAGCATCACCGAGAAGCAGTCGGACCAGTGGTCGCGACCGGCGTGTCCATTGATCCGCGGCGTGCGCCCGAACTCTCCCACGCAATACACGAGCACATCCTGCAACAGGCCGCGGTCCGACAAGTCGTGAATCAGCGCGGCGATCGCCCGATCGAGCGGCGGCAGATGCTCGTCGTGGCCTTTGACGAGGTCATTGTGGTGGTCCCAGTTCCCGGTGTTGATGTTCACGCACGCCGCACCGGCTTCCACCAACCGCCGCGCCAGCAAAGCACTCTGGCCGTAGCGATGCCGTCCGTAGCGGTCTCGCAGACTCGGGTCTTCTGCGGTCAGGTCAAAGGCATGGCGTAGATGCTCGCCGGCGACCATTTCCAGGGCCTGGCCTTTGAATGTCTGCAAACCCTCGGCCACACCGGCTCGGTCGCCGTTGGCGGGCAGCGTGTCGAAATCTCGCAGCAGCGCCTTGCGCGTCGCGATCGTGCGTTGTGTGAGCCCGTCGGGCAAGGCGAGATTCGGCACTTTGAAATCGACGGCGTTGGGATCGGCATTCACTTCAAAAGGATTGTACGCCTTCCCCAGATACACGGCGCCTTGATAGCCAAAGGCTTCGGACTTCGGAATCGACACGTATGCCGGCATCGGGGGGCGATGCGACCCCAGTGACCGCGAAATCACCGACCCCAGCGAGGGTTTCTGTGGTGCGTTGCGGGCGAGCGTCGGGCCGAAGTAACCGGTCTGCATCCAGTGAGCCGAGGGAGCATGGATACCATTCTCGTGATGCACCGAACGCACGATCGACACATGTTGCATCACCTGTGCCTGACCGGCCAGTCGTTCGCCCACGATCAATCCGGGAACTGTCGTGCGGATCGGCTCATAAGTGCCACGATACTCCGCCGGCGCCTCGGGCTTCATGTCGTAGGTGTCTTGCTGGCTGAGACCGCCATCGGTCCAAAACACGATCAGTGATCGTTTCCGCGGGGCGGTTTCCTCGGCCTGCGCTACCAGAGTCGGGCCGAGGTGGCCTGCCAGTCCGACGCCGAGCGGCAGAGCGCTGGCCTGAAAGAAACCACGTCGCGACAGACGCGAATCGGGAAACAAGTCAAAATGCCACATGCCAGCTCTCCGACCGTCAGTGATTGAACAAGAATTCGTTGGTGGCCAACAGGGCCCACAGCAGTGACCGGCACGCCTCGGCCTGGTCAGGCTCCGATTCGAGAAAGGCGGCGGCTTTCTGTAACTCGGACGGCGTGGGGTGCCGCGTGAAGACCCGGGTAATGACTGCGGTGGCGCGCTGGGTGGGTGACAGTGGCTGCGTGGCCAGGCGTTTGGCAAAGCCGGTCTCAGCCGTCAGCTTGCGCTGAATTTCACTGGAATTGACCAGTTCCAGTGCCTGCGCCAGCGACGGGGCGTCAGCCCGTTCGCATTCACAGGCGGACATTCGCGCCGGCCGACCGAAGATATCGAGGAAGCGGGCAGCGACATTTTCATCGGGCAGGTCCAGGGCCCGCGTCCCTGGCGGAAAGTCACCCGTCCCGCTGTTGAACGGTGTGGGCACATCCAACACCTGGCTGATGCCATCCAGGAGTACTTCGGCCGTCAGACGCCGCATCGAGAAATGCGAATACGATTGGTCGTCGCCTGCGTTCCATTCCGTGGGGCCCGCGGCCAGGCGGTAGGCATGTGTGCCACAGATCACGCGAATCAAGTGCTTCAGGTCGTATCCGCTGGCGACAAAGTCGCGGGCCAACGCGTCGAGCAATTCCGGACTGCTCGGAGGATTCGTGTCGCGTGCGTCGTCGATGGGATGGATGATTCCCCGTCCCAGAAAATGGGCCCAGTAGCGATTGACCAAAGTGCGGGCGAAATACGGATTGTCCGCAGCGGTCAGCCAGCGGGCCAGCTCCACGCGCGGATCGTCGCGTGCGTCCAGACGAAACGGGTCTCCGCCCAGGGGGCGGGGAGCAAGCAGTTCGCCCGTCCGCGGATGCGAGATGCCCCCCTGCTCTTTGAGGAAGATGATTTCTTCGGTCGGTACCTCGGCGTCGGCGAAGCCGCCTTTGCGGCCCACGCGTGCAAACGCCGCGGCGAGTCCGTAGTAATCGGCCTGGCTCCAGCGTTCGGCCGGGTGGTGATGGCATTGGGCGCATTGGATACGGACCCCCAGAAACGCCTGGGCTGTCGATTCCACGTAATCGATCGGCTTGCGGACCGTGCGATACCACAGGGCCGCGGGATTGTCTTTCTGGCTGCCGCTGGCGGTGAGAATTTCCGACACGAACTGGTCGTACGGTTTGTTGGCCGCGATGGAATCGCGAATCCAGCCGGCGAACAGTGTCGTCCCGGGCCGTTGCCGACTTGTCGAATAACCGGCCCCTCGATTCTGCAGGATATCGCCCCATTTGAGAGCGAAATAGCTGGCGTATTCCGGGCGATCGAGCAGGCGATCGACCAGCCGGTCACGCTTGTCAGGCCGGCTGTCGGCCAGATAGTCGCGCACTTCGTCGGGTGTGGGGAGTGTGCCGCAAATGTCGATCATGACCCGGCGGAGAAACGTTGCGTCGTCCACCGTTGGCGACGGCACAATCGCCAGCCGGCGCCATTGGCGGAGCAGCAGAGTATCGAACGGGGAATCTCGCAGGTCCTGTTCGAGGGCGTCCAGTTGCTGGTGGATGTTCGCCAGTCGTTCAGCCGAGGTGGTGGCCGGAACCGCCCCGTGAAACGTTGCCAGTTGCTCCCCGAAGCGTGCCATCACCACCGCGAGTCCTGATCGCGCCCCGGCGGCCGCGACCCCTTCGGTATCGACGGTGATGATCTCCGGTTCGTTGGACTGGTAGACGCACTGCGATGTCACGTCACGATTCGTGCCATCTGAGAAATGGGCCGTCACGTGCAGCGCGACCGGGCTACCGGGCTGCAAAAGCTTCTCATGAGGAGTCAGTTCGATCCGCTCGAGTCGCGGATCGTCGGGCCGTGGGGGGAGTGCCCCCGCGGCAATCCAGCGGCTGAGGGTACGATAATCGTCGCTCGACTCAGCCAGGCGTCGTCCGCCACCGTGTGGAACACGGCTGGTCGCCTTCAAGAGCAGCAAGCTGCGGTCGGGGGACCCGGGAATCACACGTCGGCCACGGCCTTCGCTGACGAGAAATTCATAGTCGAGTTCCGGCTCAAATCCCAGCAGCGAAAGTTTGAAACCATTCTGTCCGCTGGCCTTCCCGTGACAGCCGCCGCTGTTGCAGCCAAGGCGGGTGAGAATGGGAACGACCTCGGTTCCAAACCGAACGGGGACCGGGGTATCTTCCGCGGCACTCAGGGGGCTGCCGAATAGACTGCAGATGCAGATGGCAATTCGTATTGATGCCAACCAACCGCTGCCCGACCGTTTGGCAGTTGACGAATCCATCGGCCAGAGGCGCCCCGTTATGCGTACTGTGGGGTCGGGAAAAATCTGCCTCATTCCACAATCTCCAACGGAAACAGATCGGCCCCCTGATAGATCGGCTCATCTTCCAGTACGCCGACGGCGAGGAGTCGCAGAAACGACTGCCGGCCCAGCGGGGCGTCTTCATTGACCGTGATTTGCAGCGAACCCCGATCGGTCTGGCCGACGAACGTCTCGCCTCGCCCGCGCAAACCGGGCACATCGGTGATCCGGCCGGGGACGGCCAGTTCGGTGTGGACCTTGCCAATGAAGCCGTTCTTCCGCTGCACGCGGTACTTGACCTGAATCGTGGCCCCCCGCCGCACCTGTGTGGGGGCGAACGGGTCCGTCTCAATCGTGAAGGCCGCGGGTTGGACGTCCAGCGCCACGGGATTGCTCACCAGCGACATGCTTTCCGCTTGGCCGCTGCTCGCGGTCACCGTCGTTTCCGCCACAATCGTCAGCGAGTATTTGCCGGGCGCGAGCGTGGGGGGCAGATAAAAACTGACAGCCCCCTGCTCTGCTCCGGCGGGGATCAAGGCGGTGGCGTTGCGGAGAGTTTCGGGCAACCCCAGTCCCAGTAATTTCACCTCGCCCGGCAGACCGGCGGTCGTCCGGTCGATGCGCACGGCGACATCGACCACGCTCCCAGGGGCGTGACGCACGGGCACGTTCCCGTACAGGTGATGGTGCCAAGGCACGTGGGCATCGGCCACGAGGCGCAGCGGCGCTGCTCCCGCAATGGCGATCGGCAGCTTAGCGGCCAGACGTTGCGCGATTGTTGGCGATCCCGACCGCACCGGCGTGGCCCAGCGGACCGCCTGACGCTCGGCTTGATCGGCCTGCCCTTCCAACTGCAACTCGCCCACGAGCGATTCGGCGTGACGATCAGCCGAGACGACGACCGTGGCGAAGTTGACCTGCGGGCCGAGCCAAACGTCGGGACACTCGATGCCCGGCGGCAGGTCACGAGCGATGATGCGAATCGCGCCGTCTAAGCCGCGCTGCCGGAGCACAACCACGTCAATGACCTCCCGGCCACCACGTGCCAGATTCAAAACCGCGGCTCCCTCGCGCCGCGGCATAGCGAGCAACTGAAATGCCGCGGCTTCCCGTCGCACTGCCAGCCGATACCTGCGTCGCGGTTCACGCTGAGCGCTGCCCGTCAAGTTGCGAATTTCGATGAGGAAGCGACCATCGGCGGGGGCCACCCAGCGCCCGGCCGGATCGAGATGGCTGGTGGCCAGCACCGTGTCCCCCAGTTGCCGCGTGTCGTCGGCAAAGTGGGCCAATTCGTTGCGTCCGGAAGGATCGAAAATGCTCAATTGCAGATCGACCGGGGAACCGATCCGTTCGCCAAACACTTCGAGATGCAGGACCTCTCCCTTCAGAGTCGTGACGGCATACCAGTCGCGCTCATCGCGATCGAGTAATTGTCCACTGACCTCACAGGGAGTGGAGATGGCTTGGGCCTGCTCAGCCGAGTGATTCGCGGCCGCATCGCGAATGACGGGCAGATCCGTCACACCGATGGCGACCGGCGCGTGGCCCCCCGGATAATCAAAGGCGATCCCTGCGACCGTCAACTGGGCCGCGGAACGACGGATGCGCTCCTGGCCGCCTTGCCGGGTCATTTCGGGAGAGATCTCGACTTCGACGTGTTCGAGACCGGCGGCACGGTCTGCACTGCGGGAAGTCGTGGAATCGATCGACGCCAGTCGCTTTCCGGTTGCCTGGTCACCCTCCGAAACTGGTGTGCGATCACGTGGCGACAGATTCCAGCCAAACAGCGTGACGATTGAGGTCTTGTCGCGTTCAACAACAGCCGGCACCGCAAACGCGACGCGCGGTCCAGTGTCGATCTCGAGTCGATACACATGTGCGTCACTCCCCTGCAGCGTGAGATCCTGCACTCGCACCACGTAGTCGCCGTCCGCGGGGACCTGCAAATCGACGAGCGGATCGGTTCCAAAATAGCCCCGGTTACTTGCCAAACGGCGTCCGCGGTCGTCGTAGACTTCCAGCGTCGCTCGTAAGGGCGAGTCCATTCGCTCGGCCCAGCATTCGATGATCACCCGGTCCCCCTGTCGGGCTGCGAACCGGTAATGGTCGAGATCGCCACCGCGTTCCATGCGGCCGTTGACGACCACAGAGAGTGGCACCCGAGTCGCCATGGCGAGTGACTCATTGGGCTCGGATTCGACGAATTCCTGTCGGTTTCCGAGAAAAATCGTCCGCGGGGCGCTGAGACCTTGGTCGCTGGCCACCCAGAGGTCATACCAGCCCGGGGGCGTTTGGGCGGGGATGGTCAGCCGCAAGCGGTTCGCGTCCAGAAATTCGCCTCGCACACCCGGCGCGGAACAAACAATGGACCGCAGTCCCACCAGATTCTTCCCCATCAGAGCCAGGTCCACAGTTTGCCCGATCTGACCGCCAGCGGGAAAGACAACATCCACGACCGGTGGTGCGGCAAACAGCAAGTGGCCGGCCAGGAACGCCCACGTGACCGCAATGACCAATGCAGAACGTCCGAAACTTGGGCGTCTGGCCCGCGGTCTGGCAGACAACGAAAACACGTCATTGGGATCGCCACTGCACGCGTCCTTGCCCGCGGTCTGCCCACGCGACGGGGATGACGTGTTGCTGTCCTGGTGTCTTGGCTCGCCTGTTGATGCCTCTGACACACCGGCCCAACCACTGTGCCCCAGACATGCGGGACTTCGTCGCGGGAGCACGACAAAAGGTAAAGCGAAGCCAGTTAAGAAACCGTGCCGAGTTGGAAAAGTCAGATCGTCGGCGACTGAGCGACCTGTTCTGCCAACCAATGATTGCCGATCCCGCTTGCCGGGTTCCTGCCAATGCATTCCAGGGATTTCGCTGTCGTCCAGTTTTCCAGTAACGAGCCGTCCCGTCGCAACGACTCGCGCCAGTCACGGCCACCGCATTCCATTTTCATACATTAACCATCTTTGATGCGACTTGCCAATACGAACCGGGTTGAGAACCGCGTGAAATTGGCCAGGTAGACGGTTTTCGCTGACGAATCCCTGTCATGACCGTGTCCGAGCGAACGCCGGGGATTCCTGATAAGTCGCGCGGGACACGGACAGGAGAAAACCCAATTGGATCTGGACCCGAAAAAACCAACCTGGGGAAACAACGCTCAGCGGTGTGAGTCTGCTGAAATGTGCCGCACTACAGACTCTGTCGTCCTGACTGCGGTGTGGCGCTGCCGACGAGTGTGGCTGGTCGCAACGGGATTTCACACAAACCGATTCTGGACCGTCTCGAAGGCGGCGGTCACCCGGGTTGCGTGCCGAGCCGATATGACGTTCAGGGGGACCTGCCGCGAAAGGCAGGTCCCCCGGGAAACGTCAAATCTGAACGGAAGTCCAACGGCTTCTCAAAACGGAGTTTCTGTTCCGTTATTGGATCAACACGTTATCGCCGGGTCCGCCGTCCAGAACATCCTGACCTGGTCCACCGATCAGCACGTCGTCGCCGATGTCGCCGAGCAAAACGTCGTTTCCACTGCCGCCAATGAGGACGTCATTGCCACTGCCGCCGTTGATGGTCAATTGGATCGCACCGGCGGCCAGTCCTGTGGCATCGATCACATCGTCCCCCGCGAGCGAATTAACGATCAGTCGATCTTCAGACGCACCGGCGTTGAAAATGTTGACAGTCACGGCCAAGCCGAGCACAGAAGCCGTGCCGGGACCACCAAAGACCACGACCACGTCGTCTTGATTCGTGCCATTGACGGTGACTATGTCGGCCTGCCCGTCCGGTACGCCAGAGCCTATGGCGGATTCGAGGTTGATATTGACCTCCGTCAAATCTGTGCCAGTCAGGTCATTGACCACGATCTTGTCAGCACCACCGAGCGCGGCGACGTTGATCCGCTCGATTCCGTTAAGATCCATGGTGATATTTCCGACGTCGCGCGAGATCCGGACTCGCGACCCGTTGGCTGCGATGCCGATGTTCTCAGCCACATTGGCGCCATTGAATTGCAGCGTGTCGATGCCGCCCTGGCCTTCGACGATGTCGCTGCCGTCGCCGGGATTCCAGACGAATGTATCGTCGCCAGCTTCCATGAGTGCCGTGTCAGCCCCGCGGCCCCCCACGATCAAATCGTTCCCTTTACTGCCGACGATGAAGTCGTCGCCGTCGCCCCCGTCGAGGGTGAGTGAGATCAGACCGGCGGGAAGGGTCGAGGCGTTTACGATGTCGTTATTTCCGAGGGCATTGACCCGCAACTGATCGAGTGGGTCTTCGTGGAGAATGTTGATCTGCGCCGACAGGTTGTTGATATGCACAGCGCCGCCCACATTGGTCACCTGAAAATTGTCGTTGCCGTTAGTTCCATCAACGACCACCTGATCGGTCGCGCCGTCACCGGTTGTGCCGCCCACCGTTCCGGCCAGATCTACGTTGACTTCGACCACGCCCGTACCCGTCAGGTCGTGAACGGCGACAATATCTGTGCCTCCCAGGGCGGCGAAGTTGACCCGTTCGATCGCGTTGAGGTCCATCGTGATGTTGCCCACGTCGCGGAGGAACCGCAATCGCGACCCGTTGGCCGAGAGGTCGATGTTCTCAGACGCGTTCGAACCGTTGAACTGCAGCGTGTCCGTGCCGGCCTCTCCCTCGACCACATCACTGCCGTCGCCGGGATTCCACACGAACGTGTCGTCGCCGCCCCCCAGAAGCACCACATCATTGCCCCGTCCGCCGTTGATCACGTCGTTACCATCGCCACCGATGAGTCTGTCGGCGCCATCGCTGCCCGCAATCCGGTCATTATCCCCCTCGCCATCAATCGTCAACAGAATCGCCGTCTGCAACAGCGACGCATCGATCGAGTCGTTGCCGCCCCCGGCCTTGACGGTCAGTTGGTCGGTGCTTTCAGTACCGCTGAGATTCACGGTGACCGGCAGTCCGGTGACGGCCACGCCGCCATTACTTCCGGCAATATTGATGGAATCGGCGGTGTTGGTTCCCGTCAGAACCACACTGTCCGTGGCACCATCTCCGCCAGCACTTCCGGGGACGGATGACAGGTCGAGGTTCACCTCTTTCACGCTGGTGGTGGCCAGATTGGCAATGTTGACAGTATCCGCTCCGCCTCGGGCTGTGATGTTGACCCGTTCGACACCGTTCACGTCCATCGTGATGCTGGCCACGTCACGCGTGAAACGCAACCGCGACCCATTGGCCGAAAGGTCGAAGCGCTCATTGACATTCGCCCCGTTAAACTGCAGCGTGTCGGCGCCCTCCTGGCCTTCGACAATATCGCTGCCGTCCCCCGGATTCCAGACAAACGTGTCGTTGCCGGTTCCCATGAGTGCCGTGTCGGCTCCGCGGCCGCCCACGATCAGGTCGTCCCCTTTAGTGCCGACGATGAAGTCGTCGCCGTCGCCTCCGTCCAACGTGAGCGCGATCAGACCGGCGGGCAGGGTCGAGGCATCCACAGTGTCGTTGCCTCTCAGCGCATTGACCCTTAACTGGTCGAGCGGTTCTTCATGGAGCAGGTTGATTCGCGCCGACAGGTTGCGGACGCGTACATCGCTGCCCGCCGCCAATACCTGGATTTTGTCGTCGCCTTCGGTGCCTTCGATGAGCACCTGGTCGGTCGCGCCGTCACCAGTTGTGCCCCCCACCAATCCGGCCAGGTCCAGATTGATCTCGGCCACGCCTGTGCCCGTCAGGTCGTGGACGGTGACATTATCTGCGCCTCCCAAGGCGGCGAAGTTGACCCGTTCGATCGCATTGAGGTCCATCGTGATGCTGCCCACGTCGCGGAGGAACCGCAATCGCGACCCGTTGGCAGAGATGTCGATGATCTCAGACGCGTTCGAACCGTTGAACTGCAGCGTATCCATGCCGGTATCTCCCTCGACCACGTCGCTGCCGTCGCCGGGATTCCACACGAACGTGTCATCGCCGCGGCCCAACAACACCACGTCGTTACCCCGACCACCATTGATCACGTCGTCGCCGTCGCCACCGATGAGTGTGTCTGCGCCGCTGGTGCCCGCAATCCGGTCATTGCCCATCTCGCCATCGATCGTCAACTGAATCGCCGTCTGCAACAGAGACGCATCGATCGAGTCGTTGCCCCCCCAGGCCTTGACGGTCAATTGGTCGGTGCTTTCAGCGCCCCGGAGGTTCACGGTGGCCGGCAGTCCGGTGACGGCCACACCGCCATTACTTCCGGCAATGCTGATGACATCGGACGCATACGTTCCGGTCAGGACCACACTGTCCGTCGCGCCGTCTCCGTCAGTGCCTCCGGCGATGGCCGCCAAGTCCAGGTTCACCTCTTTCACGCTGGTGGTGGCCAGATTGCCAATATTGAAAATATCCGCTCCGCCGCGGGCCGCGATGTTGACTCGTTCGACACCGTTCACGTCCATCGCGATGCTGGCTACGTCACGCGCGAATCGCAATCGCGCCCCGTTGGCCGACAGGTCGAAGCGCTCATTGACATTCGCCCCGTTGAACTGCAGCGTGTCGGCACCCTCCTGGCCTTCGACGACATCGCTGCCATCGCCGGGATTCCACACGAACGTGTCGTCACCGCGGCCCAGCAGCACCACATCGTTGCCCCGTCCGCCATTGATCAAGTCGTTGTCATCGCCCCCAATCAGCGTGTCATTGCCATCACCACCAGTGATGACATCATTCCCGGCGCCGCCGTCGATTGTCACCTGAATCAGGTTTGCCAGTCCATTGCCGACCGTGATGGTATCATTACCGCCATTGCCATTGATGACCAGATTCTCGGTGGTGCCGATATCCAGCGAAAAGGGAGCGGGGCTGATGCGGTCCAGCCGGACTCTGGCCCCGTTGGCCGTTACGGTGTAGACCTCGTCGCCGTTCGCTCCGCTATTAATGACGGTGTCGACGCCATCGCCGCCTTCGTTGAGATCGGTGCCGTCACCGGGGTTCCAGTTCATTCGGTCGTTTCCGCCCTCACCGAAAACCTGGTCCGTACCCGTCCCTCCGGTGAGCACGTCATTGCCATCGCCGCCGAACAGCAAGTCGGCGCCCCCTTGACCCAGCAGCGTATCGTTGCCTGCCTGTCCGAGAAGCTGGTCGTTGCCCGAACCGCCCTTCAGGATGTCGTTGCCAGTACCCCCGAACAGAATCGCATTGGGAAGCGCGCCGTTCGTCTCATCCAGCGACAGGCTGTCGTTGCCCCCCTGGCCGAAAATCTGAATCTGCGTCGTGTTGGCGACTGTCGCTGTCCCCCCCACGATCGTCACGGCCCCGCCATTGACCTTGATGTTACCGGCGGCATCCCGCCCCACAACCAGTGTGTTGTCCTGCGAGTCGCCAATCACAGTCAGGACCCCGGAAGCGGGGATGAAGGTCGCACTGGTGGAGAGCAGCCAGCGCGTCTCCAGCGATTCGACGGCCCGACCGTAGTCGGCGGGACGGTTTTCGACAGATCCGCGTCGCCGCTTCGACAAGCGACGACGACGACCTTCCAACAGCGCTTTCAGCAACG
>JAFEBR010000248.1 GCA_018242565.1 Planctomycetota bacterium
CAGGCACGGGGGAAGGCCCGGCTGGCTGTTTCCTTTGATTTCCGCGCCCGGGCTACTGAAGTCGCCAGTATCGAACCAGATGCAGCCGATCTAACCAAAGAGAAACTCAAAAAGCAGGATCTGATTGTCAAATACGATGGTGAAGAACTGATCGATTTTGAACATCTGACACGAATTACCCGTAAACACGATGTCGGAGACCGCATTCCGGTGGAGGTCGTGCGAGAGGGCAAAATCGTGACCTTCGAAATCGAATTGGTGGGTTGGAAGAAACCCGAAAAACCCGAAACGGCTCCTGCGAAAAACTGATTTACCCCAGTTCCTCCCGCGTCTTGCCGTTCCATCAATCGCGGTTTATACTTGCGGACGGTTATTTCGATTCAGATATTCGGGAAGTTCAGCATGCCACAGTTCAGCCCGGCCCATCGTGCTCCTGCCGCACACCCGCGGTTCTCGCGACGATTTGCCCTGCAGGCAGGATCGGTTGGCCTTCTCGGACTGGGGATGAACCATCTGCAGGCCCTGCAATCTGCGGCGGCAGAGACCGAGCGTGCGGGAACCACAACGGGCAAAGCCCGTTCGGTGATCTACATTTTTCTCTCGGGTGGCCTCGGCCAGCATGACAGCTTCGATATGAAGCCCGATGCGCCGGCGGAAATCCGAGGTGAATTCAAACCGATCAGTACAAACACTCCCGGCCTGCAAATCTGCGAACACCTGCCGATGCTTGCGCAGCGCAGTCATCTGTGGGCCCTGTGTCGCTCGCTCTCGCACCCATCGAATGATCATTCCGCCGGACACCACATCATGTTGACGGGGCGCACGCTGGTGCCACCCGGATTCAATCCCGTGGCGCCGATGCCGACGGATTGGCCCTCGATCGCCTCGATTGCCAGCGCGGTCACTCAACCGCGTAACAATCTGCCCCCGGCGGTCGTCCTGCCAGAAAAGTTGATTCATTATTCACGGCGGGTCATTCCCGGCCAGTTCGCCGGTGAAATGGGGCCGAAGTACGACCCCTGGTTTATTGAATCTTCGCCGTACAGTTCGCTGGGATACGGGGCCTACCCCGAATATGAATTCGACCACCAGGAACGACCGAATATGCCCCGGCGCTCGGCGTTTCAGGCCCCGAATCTCACACTCCCCGAGGGATTCGGCGGAGGTCGGCTGGTGAATCGGCTGGAACTGCTGGGCCAGATCGACCGGCAGCGCGCCGACCTTGAGCGATTCGCGGCAATCGAACAGTTCGATCGCACACGCCAGGGGGCCATCTCGTTGCTTACCGATCGGCGCATTCGCGATGCCATTGATGTGACCGCGGCCCCCGTCGAAGTCCAGGAACGCTATGGGAAGAACTCGTTCGGCTGGTCGCTGCTGATGGCCCGACGGCTGGTCGAAGCCGGGGTGAATCTCGTGCAGGTCAACCTGGGCAACAACGAGACCTGGGACACCCACGGAGAAGCGTTCCCGCACCTCAAAGACAAACTGTATCCCCCCACTGACCAGGCCCTATCGGCGTTGCTCGATGACCTGCATGACAGCGGTCTGCTGGATTCCACGCTCATCGTCATGGCCGGGGAATTTGGACGGACTCCGAAGGTCACGCATCTGCCGCAACATTATAAACTCCCTGGTCGCGACCACTGGGGAGCGGTGCAATCGGTGTTCTTTGCCGGCGGCGGGGTTCGCGGCGGGAATGTGGTCGGGTCCTCCGACAAGATTGGGGCGTTCCCGGCGTCACAGAAACAGACCCCGGAAAACATGGCCGCCACGATTTATCATGCGCTGGGACTGCCTGATACCGTCGCCTGGCACGATGATCTGAATCGTCCCCACCACATTTATTACGGCGAACCGATTCTAGCCCTGCTTTAGTCTGATTTAGTCTGAGATTCGCCGGCTTTTTCGGACGGTTTTCCCGCGCCCCCGGGAGCCTCCCGACTGGCCATGTCGGGCGGTCTTGACTTTTTGCGGCCCGTACCGTGCCCGGTCCCATTCTGGATGTGGCAGCCGGGACCTGTTCCTGCTATGATCGTTCTTTCATTTGCAGTCGGTGCAGGCTGGTATTTCAGGAGAAACGTCAGGTCCCATGGCAAAGAGAACGCGAAGCATTCGTGAGATGCGCGAGCAGGCGGATGCCGCTGAAAAGTTAGGCAAAGGCTCGGCCTCTGAGAGCGGTGCGACAGAGAAGAAAAAGGCCAAAGAGCCCAAAAAGAAGGCCACAAAAACCAA
>JAFEBR010000249.1 GCA_018242565.1 Planctomycetota bacterium
ACGATCACCCGCAGGCGATCGAGTTCGATGGGTGGTTTTGAATGTGACGACATGGCAACCCGGGAATAGCGCGTCTAACAAAATTCGTAACCACGACTCGAAAGCCACCTGGGGTCGCCCCTGATGGGGCCACTGTCTAAATGGCCCGCTGCACGCGGGCCCAGATCGCCTTCAAATATTCCGTTTCCGGACAATCGGTGCTGACCGGATGATCACAAGCGGCCCCGGTTCGGGCCAGAATCTGCACATGGTAACGGGGAGCAAATGAGGCGGCCGTGGGGGGCTGGCCCGCCTGCCGGGCGGCAGTCTGGATGAGTTTGGTGAACTCGGCCTCTTCCAGCAGTCCCGAACAGGTGCAGGTCAGCAACAGGCCGCCGTCGGACACCAACTGAATCGCCAGTCGATTCAAATCGAGATGCGTCCGCGTGCCCACTTCGAGTTCGCGCCGATTACGGATCAATTTGGGGGGGTCGAGCACCACGACATCAAATGTCCGTCCATTGGCAATCATATCGCGCATGTAGCCAAATGCGTCGGCGTGCACGAATTGAATCTTGACGTTGTTCAACCTCGCATTTTCTCGCGCGACGGCGATCGCCTGTTCATCCAGATCGACGGCGGTGACATCCGCCGCGGCCCCCAACCGTTTCGCCTGCACGGCAAAGCCGCCGCTGTAGCAACACAAATCGAGGACCGACTTGCCCGGGCAGAACTCGGCCAGCTTGCGTCGATTATCGCGCTGGTCGCAGAAGAACCCGGTCTTGTGTCCTTCGGAAAAACGCACTTGAAACTGGGTGCCAAATTCCTGGGCGATCACCTCGGGGGCCATTTCCTCGGAACTGATCGGATCGGCGAGAAAACCCTCCTGGCCATGCGATTGCGCAGGGACCTGAATCAACCAGTGCCGAGTTCCCAGCAGGGCCCCCAGTCGTTCCAGCAGTGCACGCGAGCGCTGGTACATCGCCAGGCTGAAAACTTCGGCTGACAGAATATCTCCGTAGCGATCGATCACCAATCCGGGCAAACCGTC
>JAFEBR010000024.1 GCA_018242565.1 Planctomycetota bacterium
ACCGGGGATTTGTCACGGGTGCTGTGCGCTGACAAGTTGAAAACTTGTCCCACGGTGGTCGAACGGAATACTGTCTCGCGGGTTCTTCCGGTGTTTGAGGGCAACGCGGATACCGCCGGGATAAACCCGGGCGGCTCGCTGGCGGTTTTTGATCGCGGGGGCGGCGAGACGTGCGTTACCCCCCGCGATGCTCGCCCTTCGTTAGAGGGGGATTCGTCCTGGCCGATGGTGAAGCGGCGGGGCTGGTGAGTGCGGCGTTTTTCGTGGCGGTTTCGCGCGATGCCGTGACGGGCGGGTGGTCACGTGCCACGGGTGATTTGTGGGCATTACCGATCAACCAGCCAGTTGATGCTGGCCGTTCGCCAGGGCTGGGGGTGTTAGGGGCGTGTGCTGGGCGTCTGGCATTGCCAGAGTCGGCCTGCGCGTGCGAGTTGAATCAGGGCGTTGGATCGACGGAGCGATCCACGACTTGGATCTGCCAGTCGGCGAGTCGGCCTGCGCGCCCATGGACCAAAGGCACTTGACTGGCCACAAGTCGCACTGCGCCCTTCATTTGTGACGAAACCAGCCGCGCCAGGTTCGGTCCCCACCCGAAACCTGGGAAACACAGGCAATCTGTACGACAAAATCAGCCAAAGTCGGCAGAACTCCTACGAATCCTACCACGGGTATAACCGGTACAACCGATAAATGACCTGTTCGGTTCTATTTCCCGATGACATCGTCAGGATTTTGCTCAATCGCAGGATGCATAGATGAGACGCCTCTACATCGGCCTGCTGCTCATGGCGATCCCGTGGGCTACCCAGTCTGTCGCGCAAGATCACTTGGCCTGGACCGAACCCGACGACGACGAAGAAAGTCTGATCGACCAGGAAAAAGACTGGATCGCTTACAACCGGTGGTCGGTCTCGGCCGAGTTCCTGATGTGGTGGACGAAGGACACGCCCTGTCCGGTCCCCCTCGCCAGCACGGCTCCCGCCTCGGCTCAAACCAATCCCGCCGACTCGTATCCTCCTGGAAACCTGTCCAATCCCGATACGGTCGTCGTTCTGGGTGGAGGTGATATTCCGATCCACATGCAACCCGGCGGCCGGTTCAACGTCGGACTGGGGCTGGGTGACGAAGATCGGTACGGAGTCGAGATGAACTTCCTGTTCCTGGGCAATACGACCCGAGAGCAGACCGTGACTTCCAATGGGTCGCAGGATCAGTTTCTGACCACGCCTTATAACGCGGTCGACAGTATCGTGTTTCCGGCACCGGGCACGCCTTATGCCAATTTCCTGGCCGGGCCAGCCTCGTTCAACGGTTCGTTGTCCAACGCGGGGGCCGCCACGCTGACCACCCAGATGCAATTTTACGGCGGAGAACTGAACGGCCTCTGGAATCTGACGGGGGGCAACGGATTCGCCTGGCACCTCTTGGGTGGCTATCGGCTGCTCAGCGTCAACGAGCGGCTCTACCTGGAAACCACGCAACTCGATAACAACAATTTCACCGGGCAATTCATCAACACGCTCGACAAGTTCAAAACGCAGAACTACTTCAACGGCGGCCAACTGGGGATCCGGGGCGATTGGCGTTCGGGCAACTGGTACATCGGCGGCACCTTCAAGCTGGCCCTGGGGAGCACCCATGAAGTGGTCACGGTCAGCGGATCGACCACAACCAACACCGGCGCGCATTACGTGCAGATTCCGGTGACGACAGTCCCGTTCGGCACGTATGCCCAACCGACGAACATCGGCACCAACAGCCGTGATCAGTTTGCGTTGCTGCCGGAATTCACCTTGCGCGTGGGCATGCAATTGGCCCCCTCGATCCGTTACTTCGTGGGCTATAACTTCCTCTATCTGAGCAACCTGGTCCGCCCGGGAAATCAGATCGACGGGACGATCAACCCCCTGCAGACAGCGGGATTCAACGGGGGCTTGCCCGCGTCGCCCAACGGCGGTGGCCGGCCGGCGCCGTTGTTTGTCAGCTCCGATTTCTGGGCCCAGGGACTCACCTTCGGGGCCGAAATCGGCTGGTAACGCCCCCGATTGGCGGGGCGGCGTGATTCGCATCTCATTCGTCCCGGCATTCGTCCCGGCGGCCGAATGCCAACCGGCCGAGACGGGTGGCGAAGCCCCGGGATGGGCCGTGGGCTCACGGTTGGCCGCCGTCGCCATTTAACGGGAGTTGCAGCCAGGTGGTTGGCCTCGGTTTCGCAGCCCTGCGTGCTGATCGGCCCGCCCCTGGCTCGTACAAATCGCCTGGGCTGACGGCCCCATCACCAGATCGCACCAGGCGGCACCGCAGCGGTCGCGAAAATCGCTGGGAAAACCGGATCCCGGACTTCCTGCCCAGGCCGGAATCCCTTTCAAGACGGGTTCCCCGCGGCTATGATCCGCGCTCTGGCGGGCCCCGCCGGCGCGCCTCTGATTCGTCCACAATCCCGCATTTTCAACGGAGTGATGTATGTCTCTGCGAAT
>JAFEBR010000250.1 GCA_018242565.1 Planctomycetota bacterium
GCGGATCTGCACGCCGCAGAGATCATTCACCGGGACATCAAACCCAGCAATGTCCTGGTCGATCAGAAAACCGGGACGATCAAACTCACCGACTTCGGCCTCGCACGAACGCTGGTCGACGATCTTTCGTTAACGGGAACCGGCGATCTCATCGGCACGCCGCGATACATGTCCCCCGAGCAGGCGCAGGTGGCTCATGAACTGATCGGCAAACCGGCCGATATCTATGGCATCGGGGCCACGTTGTATTTCCTGTTGACCGGGCGGCCGCCGTTTCCCGCCGGCACAACGGCGACAATTCTCGATTTGGTCCGCTACCAGCTTCCGGAGGCCCCGCGGCAGCAACAGCCCGCAATTCCCCTCGAACTTGAAACGATCTGCCTGAAATGCCTGAGCAAGTCACCGGGTGACCGCTTTCAGACAGCCCGGGAACTGGCCGAGAGCCTGTCTCGATTTCTGAAAGAGGATCCCACCCCGGGCTCTCAACCACCGGCCCCCGTACCCCAGGTCGCCTCCAGGTCGCGTATCCCGCGCTGGGCTCTCGCAACCGTCGCAATGGCCCTCGTTGCGGGCACGCTGGTGATGGTCATGAGTCTCGTCTCCACATCCTATTGGAATCCCACTCCGCGAGAGCGAGATCCGCTCGCCCCGATCAATCTGTCCCACCAGAAGCCCAAAGAGACATTTCCCTTCATCAGCGAAACCGATCGTTGGCTGGTCGTGACGAATGGCGTTCTCGTCGACACTCGCACGGCCCACATGCTGACTTATGGGTCAACTCAAATTGCCCGTTATCGCTTGCAGGTGAATGTCTCGAAGAATGGATTCGGCGGCGAGTCGGGTTTGTTTTTTGGCCTGCGGGACGCGGGTTCGGTTGACGGTTATCCCGCGCGAAAAGGACTCATGGTGTACGTGTCGCTGGATGCCACACAGACGGAATTGCAGGTGCTGCGGCAGGAATTCGTCCTCAAGGAATTCAAATTGAAGATGACGGGAATGGACACCGCCAAACGTCGCCACACCTCCATCCCCACGGTCCTGCCGAAGCGGGCCACCCTGGAGATTACGATCGAGCGCGACACGTTGACAGACATTCGCTGGAACGGGCAGGTGCTGTCCGAACTGATCGATGAGCGTCAACCCGCACGAGCCGATGGCGACGATCGCCCGACCTACGTCGGCGATTTTGGCGTCTACAATAAAGAAGGGACAACGACGTTTTCGGACATGTCTGTGACTCCCCTGCGCGTCGAAAACATGCCCGACGAACACAATTGAACTTTTGATCATTTGGCGGATGACCGGAAATTGGTTCTCCGGATCGGCCCCGCCAGCACGTCACCTCTCTTTAAACAGGAGCAACACCCCATGGCCGATTCCGTGAGCATCACAACACCCGTGGCCGGCGGTCAGGTCCCGGTCATCGGCGGCAGCGTCAGCGTGACGGCACACGTCACCACCGATCACGTGGTCCAGAGCGTGGTCGCGCAGCGAGTTGGTGGCACGGGGACAACCCCCTTGAATCCTGTCGGCAGCGGAAATTACTCGAACATGGTTCCGGGCATTCCCCTGGGTGCGTTCGAAATCAAAGTGACCGCCAGGCTGACCGAGAAAGGGGCCGAAGTCGCCACCGTCACCGACACACAGTCCTACACGGGTGTGAACGGTCCCTGATGACGGCGCGTACGGCGGACTTTCGCACGTGATACCCCAGCCGAGGCGTCGCAGACAGGAGATGCCGGACGGGCGCTGGCCGGCGGTCACTTGACGCTGCCCCAGTGTGGTTGGACGATGTGGGCGAAGCATCTGCATCTGCCAACCAGGCTGGCGGGCCATCCGCCCGTCACATGCCTTCGCCTGCCGAAAGAGAATTCCATGACTCCCCCGTCTCCCGCCGTCTCGCTGTCGCGCATCGGTCAGATCGCCATCAATGTCCACGATGTGGATCGCGCCGCCCAGTTCTACGAACAGACGCTGGGAATGAAACTGCTGTTCCGATTTCCGAACCTGGCATTCTTCGATTGTTCCGGCGTCCGTCTGATGCTGACCCGGCCCTCGAAGCCCGAATTCGATCACGTCGCTTCGATCCTGTATTATCACGTCGCCGATTTGTCGTCGGTCGTGGCCAACCTTGAGGCGCAGGGTGTCGCCATGGAATCTCCCCCCAGCCTGGTCGCCAAAATGCCCGACAACGAGTTGTGGATGGCCTTCTTTCGCGATACCGAGGGAAACCTGTTGGGCCTGATGAGCGAAGTCCGCGAGGCCTGAACGACGGTTTCGTCACATCCCGGCCCGAGGGTCAAACGGGCGACCAGATCTTGGACGGCAGCAGGCCGTTACGCCATGTCCCCAGCGCGCTCCGCAACCGATTGACAATCGGCCCCGCACCGCCAGAATAGCAACTCGGCCTCACCCCTCGGAATTTTTGAAAGTCGCTCACCCATGAAAATCGTGATTACCGATTACACGTTTCCCGACCTGGCCATTGAAGAGTCGCTCTTGCAGGCGCAAGGACACACTCTGGTGGCCTGGAAGGAACGCAAAACTCCCGCCGAGTTGACGCAATTGGTCGCCGATGCCGACGCGGTGATCACTCAATTTGCTCCGGTCAACGCCGAAGTCATCGCGGCCATGTCGCGTGCTAAGGTGATCGTCCGCTACGGCATCGGAGTCGACAATGTTGATCTCGCCGCGGCACGCGCCCGCGGCATTCCCGTGTGCAATGTTCCCGACTATTGCATCGATGAAGTGGCCGACCACACACTGGCGTTTATACTCGGCCTGACCCGCCAGGTGGTCTCGAATTGCGTGAAAGTCCGGGGCGGCACATGGGGCTTGGCGACACCTCTGGAGCAGATGCGGACGCTCAAACATCTGACGGTGGGAGTCGTCGGTTTTGGCCGTATCGGCCGTGAAGTGATTTCCCGGCTGCAGGCCTTCAAGTGCCGCATTCTCGTCCACGACCCGGTCGTTCCCGCAGATGCCGTGAAGAGCTCGGGATGCATCCCCGCGACATTCGCGGAACTACTCGCACAGGCCGACGTTCTCACTTTGCACTGCCCCTCGACAGACCAGACGCGGGGCCTGCTCAATCGCGACTCACTGGCCCGCACCAAACCCGGAGTGATTGTCGTCAACCTGGCCCGGGGCGATCTGATTGACCCCGCGGCATTGACCGAAGCGCTCACCTCCGGGCAGGTCGGCGGCGCAGCGCTCGACGTGTTTTCTCCCGAGCCGATTCCCGCCGATCATCCGATCCTGAAACTCGACAATGTGATTCTCGCGTCCCACATTGCCTCGTGCAGTGTCCCTGCGGTGCGCAAATTGCGCGAAACGGCCGCACAACTCGCCGCGCTGGCGGTCAGTGGACATGCCTTGCCGAACATCGTCAATGGTGTCAGCCCCAAGGCGGGCTCCTGACGACCCAACCCTCTTCCTGACTCATCGGGCAATATCATGCCATCGACTGTTCTCGTCACCGGCGGCGCCGGTTTCATTGGCACCTGGGTGTTGCGGGAGTTGCTGGCACGCGGCATGCAACCCGTCGTGCTCGATGTCTGTCGCAACGATGCCCGCTGGCAGTCGATTCTGGGCCCCCAGAAGGACCAGGTGACCTTTGTGCAAGGAGGGTTGCTTGACCGACCCCTATTGCAACAAACACTGGCCCGCCACGCCATCTCGCATGTCATTCATCTCGCCGCCCTGCTGACCCCTCAATGCCAGCAAGATCCCTGGACCGGTTGTGAAGTGAACATATTGGGAAGCGTGGCCCTGTTCGAGGCGGCTCGGGCCTTGCCCGGTCAGATTCAAGGCATTTCGTATGCGAGTTCGTTCGCGGTCTATGGCCCGGAAGCCGACGATAGTGAACTGGGAGTGTCCGCGGCCCAAAACCGCCCACCATCGTTTTACGGCGCCTACAAAATGGCCGTCGATCTGATCGCCGAACAGTACGCCCGGCATTTTTCGATTTCCTCCGTCGGCATTCGGCCGCATGTGGTCTACGGTCCGGAACGCACGGTGGGGCTGACCGCCGGCCCGTCGCTGGCGGCCCGCGCAGCCGCTCGTGGCGAAGCCTTCACCATCAACTACACCGGCCGCCTGGGCTACGACTACGTCGAGGATGTGGCACGCGCGTTTGTCCGTTCGGCCCTGGAGACGCCCCCCGGCTGGGCTGTGGTGGATCTGCCCGGACAGGTGGCGACCACCCAGGATTTCATTGATGTAATCGACCGGATTGTGCCGGGAGCGGGTGCCCGACTGAGCGTCGATGGCCCGGCGGTCCCGGCCAATATTCCACCTCGCCCCCGTTACATTTCGAAGCTCTTTCCCGACTGGCGCGCCACCACGCTCACCGAAGGGATTCAGGCGACTGTCGATTTTTATCGCCGGGGCACGTAACGGTCACAGAGGTGAACGCGGCGCCCTGTTCGGCGCGGGGCTCCCGCCCCGCCGCGGGCTTGACCGCAGGTCTCTGCAGTGGGCATGACGGTTCTCCACGCGGGAGCGAATTGCTGAATCGAGGCCGAATTCCCGCGTTGGATCGACGGAGTGATTCACGACTTTAGAAGCCTCACGCGTCTGGTTTGTCGCCTTCGCTGGCGGTGTTTCCCGTCGTCGGCGAAGCGTTGACGTAGGCCTGTGCCTTCGCACGCTTATGGGGTGGCAACCGTGGATCATCGAGGACGAGTGCCAGGCGAAAGCACCAGGTCGCCGCCGCACGATCACCGGCAGCGTGGTAGCGCAATCCCCGATGGTACATCGACCAGGCGTTGCCCGGAACCAGGCTCTGTGACCGATCGAGATCGGCATCGGCTTGATCCCAGTCTCCCTCCGCCATCGCCGTCAGAGCCCGTCCGCTCAAGGCGTAGGCCAGTCGCCGGTCGGCCCCCTGCCGTTCCGACTCTTCGACCGCCAGATTCAGATCGAGGAGCGCCGCCTCGTCATCCCCCAGCTCGGCGAGGACCTGACCTCGTCCAGCGCGGGCAGCAACCATGCGCGGATGATCCTGCAAGATGGCAGAAAAATCGTCAATCGCTTCGACAAGTTGCTGGGAATACCACTGGGCCACACCCCGGCGGATGCGCGCCTCCAATGATTCTGGATTCTCTTCCAGAATCTCGGTCAGAATCCGAATCGCCTCTGGATAGTCTTCATGATCGATCAGATACGCCGTCTCGGCGAGTTGCCGTTGCTCTTGAATGAAGGCCGCTTGTTCAGGCTGCGCCTCTTGCGCCTTGTCAAAGCCCGAACCATCTCCCCCGGGGCCATCCCGGTAAATATGCGCCTGGGCATGCCAGACCCACGCCATCCAGAAGTCGGGTGACGTGTCGAGCAGGCGCTCGCAGGCAGCGATTGCCTCGTCATACCGCTCACTGTGCAGCAAGGCCTGCGCCGCCAGCAACTGCGTCGGCAGAGCATTATCAAAGGTCTGCGTCCGCAGGTATTCCAGATCCGAGACCGCAGTTTCGACATCTCCCTGCGACATCAGCAACGTCGCCCGGAACCAGCGGGCTTCGGCCCAATCCGGGTTCACGGCGATCGCGCGGTCGATTTCCGTGAGTGCCTCGCGGTGATCCCCGGCCTCGGCGTGAATCCGGGCACGCCCGAAATAGGCTCCGGCCAGTTGGGGGTCCAACACCAGCGCGGCCTCAAAGTCCGCCAAGGCCGCGGCCGACTCTCCCTGGACCCGTTGAGTCTCGGCTCGCAGACACAGGGCCTCGGCCGAAGACGGGTAGGTGGCATGTGCCCGTTCAAACAACGCCAGGGCCTCGTCGGCCTCTTGTTGCGCCAGATGCAATTCACCCCGCCGCAACAAGGCACGCTCATGTACCGGATCTTCCGCCAAGACCTGGTCGAATGCCGAGGCGGCGGCTTCAGGACTGTCTTCCCGCAGAGCGATCAACCCCCGCAGGAACAGCCCCTCAATCAGCGCCGGTTCGATCGCCAGAGCTTTTTCCACGTCGTCACGGGCGTCATCCATGCGGTGCAATTCGAACGAGACCTGGGCCCGGTGCAACCATGCCTGGGCGTGCTGCGGGTTGATTCCGACCACCTGCGTGAAGTCAGAGTGCGCGGTTTCGAGCTTTCCCGCAGACGCGAGGGCCCGTCCGCGCAGCAACAGCGTACGTTCGTTTGGCTCATGAGCCACGATTTCATCAAGAACTTTGGCACTCTCTTCGAACCGATTCAGCCCCAGCAGCACCTGGGCTTTGACCTGCAGTGCGGGAACCCACCCTGGCCGCGACGTGAGGAACTGATCCACATCGGCCAGCGCCGAGTTGTGATTTCCCAGCATGGCCCATTGTTCGGACCGAAACAACAATGGCAGGGGCTCGGTCGGTGCCAGGGTGAGCGCCTTCGTCAGATGATCGATCGCGGCAACATGCTCCTGCATGGTGGCCTGCGCCAGGCCGCACGACAAATGAGCCGTGGGATTCTCCGGGTCAAGTTCCACAGCCTGCTTCGCCAGCCGCAGGGCCTCTGCGTTCTGATCAGTCATCCGCAGGATATCAGCCTTGGCCAAGAGAGCCGGGACGAACGTCGGACGCA
The DNA here is from genome assembly GCA_018242565.1 of Planctomycetota bacterium. Lineage (GTDB taxonomy): Bacteria > Planctomycetota > Planctomycetia > Planctomycetales > Planctomycetaceae > JACQFH01. The sequence goes on from JAFEBR010000250.1 coordinate 6,550, forward strand.
CCGCCAGCAGCGCATCGAGTTCCCCCACGGCTTCGCTGTGACGCCCTGCCCCGGCCAACAACTCGGCACGCGGAACCCGGGCCTGTTGCCACTGCGGATTCTCTAACAAGCGGCCATAGGTCTCGAGAGCCTGCTCAACCTGTCCTTCCTGGGAATACATCAACCCCAGCAGCCATAACGCGTGTTCATTCTGCGGAAACGACTGCAGAAACGATTCACAGTCCTGCGGGGTGAATGCCACCTCGGTGCGGGGTGGCGATTGGGCGTGGACTTGGTTGATGACCTGTGCCACCGAGGGAATTTGCGAATATCGATCGACCAACCCGGTGAATGGGTCAGGCAACTTTGAGTTCCACCACGACGTCCCTTCGATGCGGTTCCGCACCGCCAGCAGGAGTGGCCCGCCAATGAGCGGAAAGACTGGCAACTGACCGAGAATCTCCTCGACATAGGCGGCGATCGGTTTTTTCAACCGCTGCGGGGCGACATCGACCTGAAACAGTTGCTGCTGGCCAGGAATCAGCGCGTAGGAAATCTGCACGTCACAGCGGGCCCCACGCAACCGGGCTCGAAATACCCGCGGGATATCCTCGGTCACCATCTGTGTCAGCGCTTTGGCGATGGCATTGACCACCAGCGGATTCGCCCCCAGATCGGGTGGGTTGTGAATCATGACACATAACGTGGCTGGGCAGGTCCCCACGTTGGGAATGCAGGCGATGCCCTGCGATCCCTTTCGCCGCCGAGACCGCTGAGCCCCGGTTTGCATTTCGGCAAAAAAGCGAAACGCCAGGGCAGCGATGATCAGGATTGGCAGCAGGGAGCCCATGCGTCGAACGGCTTCGAATGAACAATCGTCAGGTGGGGTGGGACTACCGTTTTTCGAGTTTCAGTTTCTCACGAATCCGCGGCGCCAGGTACTTGGCCGTTTCGTCGCCAATCACATGATAGCCGGCCAGGTTCGGGTGTCTGTCACCAAACCAGCCCGGCAGATCACGAAAATGGGCATCGAGTCGCTGATCCATGACAACCACGGAATTATTACGAACAAAGGGCTGCAGCCAAGCCCGGTGAGCTTCCGGAATCTTCTCCAGGGGATAGCGGCGGTAATTCAGCATATTGTAGCCATTCGCCAATTCCGCCTGATAACGGGGATAAATGTCAAACACCGGCAGCTTTTCCGCCTCACCCACCTGTTTGACCAGCCGATTGATTAAAGCGTCCCGTTCGGGCGACAAGTAGGGAATCACGGTCATCGGAATCAAGGTCGCCTGCGGAAAGTCCTGCCGCAGGCGGGCGATCAGCGCACTGAAATCCTTGGGAAAATTCTGTTCAAAGTCCTCCCGGCGGGCCTGATCGTTCAGGCCATAGCGAATGATCACGAAGTCGATCCCAGGCAGCTTGGCGATCTCCCGATCATACCGGCCGTCTTTCAGAAGCCCGTGAATGTATTCGCCATCGCGCCCCTGATTGATCACCTGGGTGGGGGGCAAATCCTTCTCTGTCGCCAGCAACTCACGAACGACGTCTTCCAGGTGCGGCCCCTTGGGGTCGGTGATCCGACAGACGCTGCCGATCGTGGTGCTGTCCCCCAACAGCAGAATCTGCAGTTTCCCCTCGTGCTCGGCGTGGGCCAGGGGGACCGCGACCAGACCTCCCCAGATCAAAGCCAGCGACCAGATGCTTCGAAACAGACCTCGCCCCATGTGCACGCCCCTTTGCTGATCTCGAATGAAAC
>JAFEBR010000251.1 GCA_018242565.1 Planctomycetota bacterium
CAGGAAACCACCGGACGTCTCGATCGGCGGCGACGTGATGAGCGGGCGACCCGTCAGCCGACGGTTGATTGGAGCCGTTACAGTGCATTGCGAAAAGTTTCGCTGCCGCGACTCGAAGCCGCGTTGGCGAAGATGTTGCAGGACAAGCAGGCCGTCTCGGATGAGATCAATTATCTCGCCGGGTTGCAGCGGATTGATTATGTGTTCGTCTATCCCGATGAGCACGACCTCGTAATCGCCGGTCCCGCCGAGGGATTTGCTGCTGTGGGGGGAGCGCGGACGGCCGGCCTGACGACGGGACAGCCCGCCTTGCGCCTCGAGGATTGGTTGGTCGCCTTCCGCGCCGCTGCTCGCGGCAATTTGACCATGCGCTGCTCGATCGACCCGCAACCCGAGAATCTCGCGAAGTTTGCGGCTTTCGTCAAAGAGATCCAGGGTGGGGCACTGCCCGATGAGGCGGCTGCACAGTATCGGCAACTGGCCGAGATCCTGGGACCGCAGACTGTGAGTTTGTCGGGCGTGCCGTCTGATTCACAGTTCGCCGAGTTGCTCGTGGAGGCCGACATTCGCATGAAGCACATCGCCATTGGCCTCAATAAGCCGGCCGTTAAGGGATTTCGCAGCCACCTGGCAATGGTCGGGGCCGGTGGCAACAGCCTGCAGCGCTGGTGGTTCACTCCCCTGTACGACGCCTTGATTCGTTCTGATGATGGCCTGGCATTCGAGTTTCGCGGCCAGCGCGTCCAACTCCTGGCGGAAGATGAACTCGTGTCGGCCTCAGGGCAGCGCTCGTCGGCTCCCTTTCGTCGAGTTACCACCCAGAAATTCGCGGTGCAGTTTACCGAGAAATTCCCGGAACTGGCTAAGGCCATCCCCGTGTTTGCGGAACTCCAGGGAGCCTTCGATTGGGCTGTACTGGCTGCCCTGCTGCAAAAAGAGCGGTTGTCCGAGCGCGTGGACTGGTCCAGTGAACTGTTTCTCAACGCCGATCGGGTTCCGTTATCCCGGCACAATGTTCCCCGTCAGGTTCCCAGTGTCAGCAACTATCGCATGCTGGGTAAAGGAGTTCTGGTGATGCAGGTGACCGGGGGCGTTGTGGTGAATGCGTGGGATGTCGTGCAGAACGAGCACTTTGCCCAGGACTCGGCGGGAAAAGTCGCGGCATCACGGAGGTCTGCCAGTCAATCGGCTGGTGCTCAAGAAACTCGCTGGTGGTGGGATTGAGCGCTATTTGATGAGATTTCTGCGGCCGCGTCGTTCGGATCTGTGTATTCCCTGCGCTGGGGCGACCAGTACCCCTTCGCAGCATCTCAAGATACGGCCACCCGCAATCAGGGGTGAGGCCTCGCGGCGGCTTCTCGTAAGAAGTGGTGCAGGGGGCGATACTCCCAAGGAGTGTCGGTCGCGGCGTGCAACTGCTTCAGTTGCCCCAGATAGTGCTCGGTCAGAGCTTCGCCTTTGCCAGCGTAGTGCGGATCGCAAAAGAAGACTCTGCAGCCCAGCGGACGGCGTTCGCGGGCCGTACATAAGCCGCCAATCTGAAACGGGCAGCCGGCGTCATCGATCTGGGCACCGGCCGGCAGTCCCTCTTCCAGCAACAGGTCCGCTTCAGTTCGGGAAATAAACAGCGTGTGGCCGAATTCGCGAAAGCGACAACAGCGGCCACTCAGCTCACACACCGGGGCGGCCGCGGCGATGTCCGTTTCGAGCGAGCGGTAAATCTCGAGCAACGGTGCTCGTAATGGGGCGTTGGTCACAGGTGGAAGACGGCTGCCTGGGCCTCAATATGTTCAATCGGATAGAGTTGCCCTTTTCCCGCGCCGGGGCAGACTTGCTCGACCGACTGCCAGGACTCGGGAGATTCAATATTCGAATCCCAGAATGGCCAGGTGCGGCACTGGCGGGGACGCACCGGGTAAATCGTGCAGTTCCGCTGCGTGGGATGCAGAAAGGTACAATCGCCACTCCCCTTAAATTCCTTCAGGCTGACCCGGTTGCCCACGCGGCGGGCATGTTCGGCACGTATTTCGTCCAGGGGGCGCCCGAGGAACTCGGCGATTTTCGTCAATTCCTCTTCATTGACCCAGACGTAACCTTCGGGACCCGAACAGCAATTTCCGCATTGCGTACAGGTAAATCGCAAACCGTCTTTGTACCACTTCTGCTCGTCACTCATGAATGGGATTCTTCCTGGGAGAAAAGGTTGGCGATTGCGACTCCCGTCGACAACCGGTGGCTGATGCAGGCTGACTTGTGGCCTCACGCCACCCGCAAGAAATGCTGTGCGGCAGGGGCCTGGTGGACGTTATTTGGACTTTTTGGATTTCTGTGCTGATGGCCCCAGGAGAGGGGGCAATTCCTCTCCGTCGGCGATGAACTTCATGGAAATTGAATTGACGCAGTGTCGGGTGTCTTTGGGGGTAAAGCCTTCACCGAGAAACACATGCCCCAGATGGCCGCCACAGCGGTGGCAGACAATTTCCGTACGAGAACCATCGGCATCCAGATGTTGATCGACGGCATCGGGAATGGCGTCGTCAAAACTGGGCCACCCGCAATGACTTTCAAACTTGTCATGCGAGCGGTACAGGGGGGCGTTGCAGCGGCGACAGAGATAGGTCCCGTGGGCCTTGTTGTTGGTGTATTCGCCAGTGAAGGCGCGTTCCGTTCCCTTGTGCAGAATGACCCGCTGTTCAGAGGTTGTCAGTTGATTGTAGGGCCGGGCTTCTGGTTCCTCTGTCATCTCCGTGGCATCCGTTTTCGA
>JAFEBR010000252.1 GCA_018242565.1 Planctomycetota bacterium
CCGCGCGGCGGTACGGTCGATGATGCCGACGCGGGACACTCGAAAGATGACGGTACCGTGATCGCCACCGCCCGCAGCGCCGCCGACTCGGACCTGTCGCAGGCCGGTTCCATCATGGGGACGCCCGCTTACATGGCCCCCGAACAGGCGCGGGGTGAGATTGAAGACATCGACGAACGGGCCGATGTCTTTGCCTTGGGCTCAATTCTCTGCGAACTGCTCACCGGTCAACCGGCGTTTACCGGTCGCAACTCGGGCGAGATCCAGCGCAAAGCCGCACGGGGCGAATTGGCTGACGCCGTGTCGCGCCTTGACCAAAACGCCTTTAAGCATGATCCCGAATTGGTAACTGTGGCCAAACTGTGTCTGGCTTCGGAACGGGATGACCGGCCCCGACATGCCGGCGAGGTCGCCGAGCGGATCAGCCGGTATCACTCGCAGGTGCAAGAACGTCTCCGGCAATCCGAGATCGACCGAGCCGCCGAAAAGGCCCGTGCGGAGGAAGCCACCAAGCGCGTCGCCGTCGAACGGCAACGACTGCGGCTGACTGTCGCCTTGGCCGGTTCGATTCTGGGGCTTGGTTTTCTTATCGTCGGCGGCTGGACATATCTGTCGCAACAGCGCGCCCTGCGCCAGGCTGCTACCGAGCGAGTTGTCATTGAAGCCATCAATCAGGCCACACTTCTCCGGGGGCAGGCGAAAGCGACTCCGATTGAAGATCTTTCGAAATGGGCGGAAGCGCTGGCGGCAGCCAGAGAGGCCCGGTCATCACTCGAAACAGGAGAGGCTTCCGTGGCTCTCCAAAACCGCGTGACAGAACTGATGACGGCCATCGAGGCGGAGCAAACCGAAGCAATGCTGCGAGCCAACGAACGCGCCCGTGATCGGCAGTTCTTCGACCGTTTGGATGCCATCAAGTTTGAATTCGTCGATCAGCAGGAAAATGCTCGCTTTTCTGACTCAGCGACAAGAAAAGCGGATCTCGAATTTGCAAAGGCATTCCGTGAATACGGGATCGACATCGACGAACTCGAGCCGGAAGCCATTGCCCGTCTGCTCAAACAACGTGAACACCCGCAGGAGTTCGCTTTTCGGTTCGACGACTGGGCGCTCATCCGAAAAAAGGTAGCCGGTGATCAGGAATCCTGGAGACAGTTGATTCAAGCGGCCCAGGCAACGGATGAAGATGCATGGCGCAATGCCCTGCGTTCATTGATCGGGCAAGGTGACCATCAAGCAGCGCTGCAGTTTTCGCGGGATGAAGCCAAACTGATCGGACAACCCGCCCGCAGTCTCTACCTGCTGGCCCAGGTGATTGAGAGCACCCGGGCGGAGGGTTATCAGGCTTCGTATTTGAATGAGTCGATTCATCTTCTGAAGCGTGCCTGGCGGCTCAGCCCGAACGACTATCAAATCTGTCGTGCTCTGGGAACCGATTCGCAAACGGACCTCGACCGCACGAGATTTGCAACGGCGGCGGTCGCGGCTGCCCCGAACAGTGCCTTCATGCGGAAGGAATTGGCACAATCGCTCTTGCCCAGCGGGACCTTGAGGTCTTCGATCGGAAAGTCGTTGTCCGTGATTTCCGTTCGAAAAGGAAATGAAGTTCCGGCAGAAGAAGATTCTGATTCGTGGGTGTATCCCCGTCTGAAAATTACAACCAGAGGCGAGACCCTTCTGGTCGGCCCGATGGGTCATTACGGCAAGATCCCAGTGCCCGAGCACCAGATGCAAGACGCCGTGTCAGAGCTGCAGATCGCGACGAAACTTGCCCCGGACTCGGTTTATTTCCACATGTGCCTGGCAACCGCACTGACATTACAAGGAAATTTCAGTGCCGCGATCGAGGAAAGCCGCATCATCCGACGAATCAACCCGAAATACTGTCAAGGCGATGAACTCGGCCTGGCGCTGTATTGCCGTGGTGAACTGGAGTTGGCCCGCCAAGTCGTCCTGCAGGATATTGAACATGCTCCGGACGCAGAGCACTACGATGCCCTGCTCGGATACATTTACCACGAGCAGGGTAAGAAAGAGCTGGCGCTATCCGCCTATGGGAAGTCTCTGGCCAGGGATTCCCTGCTCGGCCGGATTGGGTTCGTATTGCTGGAAGATCTCGCGAGCCCTGAGGAACTCGTCCCGTTGTTGCGTGACGCGATCAAGACCAATCCCGAATACATGCACAACATTGATCTTCGTGAACACCTGGCTTCGCTGCTTAAGAAACTGGGAAGAACTGATGAATCGATCATCGAGTCCGAGACCGTCGTGGCCATGCTGCTGAAACTATTAGACACAATAGAAGACGTCGCAACGCACAGTCGGCTCGGCAGGGCCTACCTTCGACTCAATCAAATCGATAAAGCTGTTCTTCAATTTGATCGCGTGCTGGAGCTCGATCCCCAACAATCGACGGCATGCAACGAAATCGCTTGGACCTTGGCGACCAATAGCCATCCCCAAGGTCGAGATGGGGCGACGGCCGTCAAATTCGCGACGAAAGCCGCCGAACTCACGGAATGGAAGGATTCCGCGATTCTCGACACGCTCGCCGCCGCCTGTGCCGAGGCAGGGGATTTCGACGCCGCAGTGAAATGGCAAACCAAAGCGATCGAGGTCGAGTCCAATCCGCAAAACAAAACAGAGTTTGAAAGCCGGCGGAAGCTCTACCAGGACAAAAAGCCGTTTCATGTCCTCCCACCGACAAACTGACGGTGCGGGTTCATTTTCCGGCCGTGTTCATGGCGCTCGCCTCTGTAACCTTTTTTGAAACATCCGTCATTTGAGTGTCGTGGGATGACAACACGTCTACAGGAACATTCAACATGAATGACTTGGAAAACTGCCGAATGTGTGGCTCGAAACGACCGGCCGACGCCCCGGCGGGATTGTGCCCGACCTGTTTGCTCAAGGCGGGTCTGGCGGCGTCCGGTTCCGAGTCGGCTGCGGTCACCGTGCTCTTCGGCCCGGCCTCGTCGAGCGTTTTGCAGGCTTTCGGCCAGGAATTCGGCCAGATTCCCCCTGTCCTGCTGCGGGATGCCGACTCGGCTTCGGAACCGGGCCCCGTCATTCGGCCTTCTTCCTCCGAAGTTCCGGAAGTCAATCAGCGCTCTGCCCGGTTACAAATCTTTGGCGAAATCGCCCGGGGTGGCATGGGGGCCGTACTCAAAGGGCGTGATGCCGATCTGGGTCGAGATCTGGCTGTGAAGATTCTGCTGGAATCGCACCGCGACCAGCCCGACATGGTCCGCCGCTTCATTGAAGAGGCCCAGATCGCCGGCCAGTTGCAGCACCCC
>JAFEBR010000253.1 GCA_018242565.1 Planctomycetota bacterium
AAACTATGCCTAACGTGAAGAATCGAGCATTTTACTCAACCACGCTGGGCGCTGCAAGTCACTAAAGTCCGGCGGCCAACCAGGCCAGAAGTCCCAGCACGAGGGCCATAAACAGGGCAATTTGCACAGAACGGCGTGCTGCGTGCAGCAGAATCCGCTGGGGCGATTCAAACCGGCTGGCGCTGTAGACCAGACTGACGATCACAATCAGGGGCACGAGGTACCACAGCCGGCTGATCGTGTTCTCATGGCTGGCTGCGAGTAATTCGATGAACATAAGGCCTCGTTGCGAATGAGCTGAAGGAGCATCTGAAGTCGGGTTGATGGTTACCGCCGCGTTGGCAGTGGCGAAACCATGAATTCAAGCGGTGCCCGCACTGGCACCGCCAACAGTGGACTTCATCGTCTGTTTTTCGAGATTTTTGTCTGGCGGTGGATCGGAGGGCTTTTTAGGCGACTCCTCGTCACCTTCATCTGAGTCGTAGGCCGGTCCCTCGAGGGCGTCATAAATCGCCAGCACGTTCAACAACCCGGCGATGACGGTGTACACGACTCCCAGTTCAAAACGTCCCCCTAACTCGCTGTGCGCCGTGTCTAACTGGCTCATGGAACCAGCGCCGGGAGGATGTGGGTGGTCTTCGAGGGGAGCACAATAACGATTCCAGAGACTGCGCGGGATTCCCCCTTCGATGCGACCACTCAGTTGCTGGCCACCCTCTTCCTTGAACCGCCCGATCATCTTCCGGACAGGCCAGGGGGCGACTTCCGGGTCGAGTTTCGCCGATCGGTCGGCTGCCTGCGAGACCTTGCAGACAATCTCCCGTTCGCCCTGCTCGGTTTTCAGTTTCCCGGAAACCGTGGCCTCCCAAAACTGATCTTCTTTGTCGGCCGAAGAGACGGGCTCCAGAGTGGCCTGGCCGGTCAGGGTGCCCAGTTCTGAGCCGTCCACGTCGAACAGCCGACCGTCATACGGCACTCCCTGGATGGCCGACGGGACATAATTCACATCGAACGCGGCTTTGTTGCGCAATTGCGACTGCGCCAAAGCGGGCAGAGCGGGCAGACCGGCCCAGAATTGTGCCAGGTATGCCCAAGTGCGATTGTCGGCCTGTTTCCACTGGAAATAGACGACCTGACCATGCCCAACCTTGAGCCCCGTGAAAAACGTCCCCAGAATGCAGACGCTGTATAACGCCGCTTTGAAAAATCGTCGCTGATAGAGGTGGCCCAGACCGGGTACCAGCCATGCCAGGATCGCGGCAAACATCGGGTCCTTGAGATCGACTTTGGGGCGCGGCATGTAGACTTTCAAATCGCGGAACACGTGAGGTTGTCACTGGGCAATTCGCCGGACTGGCTCCATAATTAGCCACCGGTGCCCAGAATTCCAATTGTCCGCATTTTAGAGAGTCCAGGCAGATTCGGAAAGCCGCATTTGACATGCCCGCAGAATCGATCAACATCGAAGTCGTCGTCTCGCCGCCCTTCATGGAAAACACCTGGATTGTGCAGCGAGCCGGGCGTCAGGATTGTGTGATATTCGATCCTGGATTCACCCCCCGGGAGGTGATCGCACTCCTGGAACGTCGGTCTCTCCACCCCGCCGCGATTCTGCTGACTCACGGGCATGTGGATCACATCGCCGGCAACGCCGTATTGCGAGAAGAGTTTCCCGAAATTCCCATCCTGATCGGTACCGGGGATGCCGTGATGCTGACTTCGGCCCGATCGAACTTGAGTCAGATGGGGGGGATGCCGGTCACCAGTCCTCCGGCGGACCGCCTGCTCAAGGAAGGAGACCAGGTCGATTACGCCGGACTGTTATTCGATGTGCTCGAAATTCCGGGGCACTCGCCGGGGCATGTGGTTTATGTCCTGCGCACCGAGTCACCATGTCTCGTTTTTGGCGGGGATGTGCTTTTTCAGGGCAGCATCGGGCGGTCTGATTTTCCCGGGGGGAATCACCGGCAACTTGTGACCGGGATTCAGCAGAAATTGTTCGCGTTGCCGCCCGAGACCATGGTCTTTCCGGGGCATGGTGAGACCACGACGATTGGTGAAGAAATGCAGACGAATCCATTTTGCGGATTGAACTCCTGATGCTGTGCGCCAGACGGGTGTTGTGGTATTCATGTCCGGCATGAAGAAGCCCGACTCCCAGACATTTCGTGTTGCTGATGAACAGGTCAATCAGACGATCAGTGCCGCTCTCCGCCTATGGCTCCCCGGGACATCGTGGTCGGATATTCGGCGATTGCTGGCCGCACGGCATGTGACGGTCAGCGGCAATTTGTGCCTGGACGAAGGGCGGCGGTTGAAAGCCGAGGAAGTGGTGAAGTTGCTGGAACATCCGGCTCCCGCACCACCGAAGGAAGACGACGTTCGCATTCGCTACATCGATGCCCATCTCGTGGTCGTTGAAAAGCCCGCGGGAATGACCACGCTGCGCCACCCCGAAGAGCGGAATTGGCCCAAACGGCGCAAGCAGTTGCAGCCCACTCTCGACGAACTTCTGCCCCGGATCATCCAAAAAAAAGAACGGGGACCCGGCCCTGGAAAGTCGCCGCGCGGAGTCAAGCGGCCCCCAGCCCCTCAACGTCCGGCTAAACAGGCCGGGCCGCGCCGTTTGCGGGCTGTCCATCGGATCGATCGCGAAACGAGCGGGCTCATGGTGTTTGCACGAACCGTTGACGCCGAACGACTGCTGGGACTGCAATTCCGCAAGCATGAATTGCACCGCGTCTATGTGGCCGTCGCTTTGGGGCACGTCCAGGAGCAGACTTTTGAGTCCCGACTGGTCGATGATCGCGGAGACGGTCGCCGCGGCAGTACCAAGAATTCCAAACTCGGCAAGGTTGCGGTGACGCATGTCCGGCCTCTGGAGCGACTCGATGGATACACCGTCGTGGAGTGCCGTCTGGAAACCGGGCGCACGCACCAGATTCGAATTCATCTGTCTGAAGCCGGGCACCCCCTCTGTGGCGACAAGGTGTATCGGGGGCCATTCCCCGGTAAACCGGCTGCGGACGAAAGCGGCGCTCCGCGGGTGGCGCTGCACGCGGCCGAATTGGGGTTTGAGCACCCGCTGACCGGAGAGAAACTGAAATTCGTGATGCCCCTGCCGTCTGATCTGTCGGCGTTGATCGACCGTCTGCGGCAGCGAGGCAAACCAGCGAAAACTCAATCGAAACCGGCTCGCAAGCCGCCACGGCGGCAGAACCCGCCCACCGCCTGAGTCCGCGATTCGGCCAGCCCGTTGTGCCTGGCGTGTGTCCGTCGGGACCGATCGACCGGGGCAGCGGTGCCTCTCATGGAAAGTCGTCAGGCGCTGTCTTCGCGGGGCGGCCGGACCCGGCCGACGCGTGCCGGCGATTTCCTGTCGATGCTGTGAACTGCCTGCTGTTTTGCTAGAATTCGCCTGCGGAATTTAATGAGGATTTCCCTTGGTCTAAATCACTCCCTCCCGAGACGACAACGTCCGCGCGGGATGTTCCTGAATTCTTTGTTGGAATGCGAAAGCTATGGCAGGCGACCTGAATGTCTATCAACCTTGTCCCTGTGGTTCGGGCAAGAAAATCAAGTTTTGTTGCCAGGCGATTCTTCCCGACATGGCGCGGGTGGCCGATCTTCAGGAAACGCAACATTTTGGCCAGGCCATCGCACTGCTTGAGAAACTCGACAAGAAAATTTCTCCACGCGAGAACTGGTCGCGCGCCTGGGTCAAAACGGCCATCGCGATCTGCAAGTCGGGAATGGGGGAAACGGGAGCCGCGCGCGATAGTGTTGGTGAATTGTTGAAAGACCTGCCCGAGCACCCCCTCGGACTGTGCCTGCATGCAATGTTCTCGCTCATGGTCGACGGGTATCCGGCGGCTATGCGGAGCGTGAACCGGGCCTTTCAGTACGCGTTGAAAACCCAGCCATTTCCGTTGGCGGAAATTGCCCGTCTGGTGGGTAATGAAATGGCCGCGAAGGGGAGCTTTGTGGGCGCCGGGCAGTTCCTGGGACTGGCCACTCGCCTCGATTCGGAGAATAAGCGGGCCCTCGAAGATTTTCGTGAATTCCTGGGTGATCAATTTATTCCATATCCGCTTCGCGACAGCTATGTGCTGCAGGACTTGCCTCCTGAGCACCCGTTGTTTCCCCAGTTCAAACAGGCTAAGGAACTGGCCGGCCAATTTCGGTTCAGCGAGGCGGCGAAA
>JAFEBR010000254.1 GCA_018242565.1 Planctomycetota bacterium
CCCGATTTCCCCGGAGAAATCCCAGGTCACGCCGCGGTCTGGTCTGGGTGGTCTGGTCGTGATGTGGAGTCTGATCGGGTTGGCACTGGGGGGGGCCTGGTATTACCAGGCGCTCTGGTGGCCGTATGTAGCGGCCCGTATCGGCAGCGAACCGCCGGCCACCAAACCGCCCGCGCGGCCTGTGCCCGTTCGGGTGGCACCCGTCGTCAAACGCGATTTGCCCGAATATCTGACAGGCCTGGGAACAGTCACTGCCTACAAGACTGTCACGATTCGCAGTCGGGTCGATGGCGAACTTGTGAAAGTTGCTTTTCAGGAAGGCCAGATTGTTTGCGAGGGAGATCTGTTAGCCGAGGTCGATCCGCGTCCCTACCGAGCTCAGCTTGATCAGGCAGAAGGGACTCTGGCCCGCGATGAAGCGACCTTGAAGCTGGCGCGGCTGACACTGGCCCGAGGCGAAGAACTGTTGAAAACCAAATCGATCGCTCCGCAACAGGTCGATGAAGAGGCCGCCCAGGTGCAGGTGATGGAAGGAACTGTTCAGGCCGACAAAGGTCTGGTGGAGAACGCCCAACTCCAGTTGACCTACTGCCGGATCGTCTCCCCCATCTCGGGGCGAATTGGCCTGCGTCTTGTGGATCAGGGGAATATGGTGCATGCCAACGATGTGGCGGGACTGGCGGTGATCACGCAGTTGCAGCCGATTTCCATCGTGTTTCCCGTGCCCCAGGATCACATTCCCCGGGTTCAGCGGCAGATGAATGCCGGGCGCGAACTGGTTGTCGAAGCGTATAACCGCGACTTCAAGACCCGTCTGGCTGTCGGCAAGTTGACAGCCATCGACAATCAAGTCGACGCCACGACCGGGACGCTGCGCTTCAAGGCGGATTTCGAAAACCAGGATCACATGCTGTTTCCAAATCAGTTTGTGAACATCCGCCTGTTAATTGATACCTGGAAAGACTCGCTGATCGTGCCGACGGCCGCCGTGCAGCGCGGGCCCTCTGGCACTTTTGTCTACGTTCTGCAGGCGGATGACACGGTTGACCTGCGCCCCATCAAGGTCGGGCACACCGAAGGGAGTGAAACGCTCGTTCAGTCAGGATTGGAGCCTGGGGAAATGATCGTCACGGACGGTCTCGACAAACTGAAGAAAGACGCCAAAGTCACCACAAGCGACAAGGATCAGACGACGGACGCGAAGCCTGGCTCGGGCGACGCCCCCGGTCCCAGGTTGCGACCGGTGCCGGCCACGCCGGCGGTCAAGTCGCGATCGTAGTGGGGATGGTCGTCGTGCCGCTCGGTGTCGGCCTGCAGCCACGATGTATTGCTCGCCAGCTGGCCCCCCGCCCGTTGTAGATTCCCGAAACCCCGGCCCTTACAGGAATTCGAGTCGCGTTTTGAATCCGTCCCGGCTATTCATCCTGCGTCCCGTGGCAACGGTGTTGCTGATGATCGCCATTCTGTTGAGTGGAATGGTGGCCTACAAGCAATTGCCGGTCTCGGCCTTGCCGCAGGTGGATTATCCCACGATTCAGGTCATGACGTTTTATCCCGGGGGTGGGCCGGATGTGATGGCGTCTTCCGTGACGGCTCCGCTGGAGCGTCAGTTTGGTCAGGTGCCCGGACTGGCACAAATGACCTCGACGAGTTCCGAAGGATGTTCCGTAATCACGTTGCGATTCGAATTGAACCTCGATATCGACGTGGCGGCCCAGCAGGTGCAAGCCGCCATTAATGTGGCCTCGACGTTTCTGCCCCGCGATCTTCCCAACCCGCCGATTTACACCAAGACGAACCCGGCCGATTCACCGATTCTGACCTTGGCGCTGACTTCCGAGGCGCTGCCGCTCTCGAAGGTGGAAGATCTGGCCGACACGCGCTTAGCCCAGAAAATCTCACAGGTCTCGGGCGTGGGTATGGTGAGCATCAGCGGGGGGCAGAAACCGGCGATTCGGATTCAAGCCAATCCCACGGCGCTGTCGGCTTTGGGGTTGAACCTGGAAGATCTGCGACAGGCGCTGGCGGCGGCGAACGTCAATCAGGCCAAAGGGAGTTTTGACGGAGCGCGGCAATCTTACGTGATCGGTGCCGACGACCAGTTGTTCACGAGCGACCAGTACCGACAGTTGATTGTCGCGTATCGCAACAACGCGCCGGTGAAACTGGTCGAAGTCGCGGATGTGATCGACGGTGCGGAAAACACCCGCCTGGCGGCGTGGATGAATGAACGTCCCGCCGTGATCGTGAATATTCAGCGTCAGCCCGGGGCCAACATCATCGAGGTGGTGGACCGTGTCAAGAAACTCCTGCCCCAACTGCAGGAATCGCTGCCTGCATCGGTTGATGTGCGAATTCTCACGGATCGCACGGTCACGATTCGAGCGTCGGTCGAAGATGTGCAGTTTGAAATGCTGCTGACTATTGCACTGGTCGTGCTGGTGATGTTTATCTTCCTGCGCAATATTCCGGCGACATTCATTCCCAGTGTGGCTGTCCCACTGTCGCTGGTGGGGACGTTTGGGGTGATGTACCTGCTCGATTACAGTCTGAACAACTTGACGTTGATGGCGCTGACGATTTCGACCGGGTTTGTCGTCGATGATGCGATCGTGATGATCGAAAACATTATGCGCTACATCGAAGAGGGGGAGTCGCCGCTCGAAGCGGCCCTGAAGGGGTCGGCACAGATTGGCTTCACCATTGTCTCGCTCAGCGTCTCGCTGATCGCCGTGCTGATACCGCTGTTATTCATGGGGGACATTGTCGGACGTCTGTTCCGTGAGTTTGCGGTGACTTTGAGCGTTACGATCCTGGTGTCGGCGATCGTGTCGTTGACGTTGACGCCGATGATGTGCGCGAAACTGCTGACGCAGGTTAAACCCGATCAGCATGGCTGGCTGTTTCGGCTGTCGGAACGGGGATTCAACGCAGTGATTGAGCTGTACCGTGTGACGCTCAACTGGGTGCTGCGGCACCAGACGCTGACGATGGTGGTCGCCGTCGCGACGCTGGCGGCAACCGTGTATCTCTATTTCCTGGTGCCCAAGGGTTTTTTCCCCGTCCAGGACACCGGTGTGATCCTCGGGATTTCAGAGGCCCCGCAGGACATCTCGTTCGACCGCATGGCCGAACGGCAGGCCGAACTCAACCGCGTGATCGTGGCCGACGAAGCGGTCGCCAGTCTGTCGAGTTTTATTGGGATCGACGGCACCAACATGACTCTGAACGGTGGCCGCATTCAGATCAACCTGAAACCTCTGGAAGAGCGTCACGTCAGTGCGGCCGAGGTCATTCGACGGCTGCAGCCCCGACTGGCCCGCGTCGCCGGAATCACCCTGTTCATGCAGCCGGTTCAGGATCTGACGGTGGAAACCCAGGTGAGCCGTACACAGTACCAGTATACGCTGGAAGATCCTGACGCCAGAGAACTGGCCCAGTGGGCCCCCCAGTTCGTGAAAAGTCTGCAAGCGTTGCCGCAGTTGCGCGACGTCGCCAGCGATCAGATGAATTCGGGACTCGTTGCGCGGGTCGTCATCAATCGCGATACGGCGTCGCGGTTGGGAATTACTCCGCAGATGATCGACGACGCGTTGTATGACGCCTTTGGCCAACGGCAGATTTCGATCATGTTCACGCAACTCAACCAGTATCGGCTGGTGCTGGAAGTTCAGCCTGATCTGCAGAACAGTCCCAGTGACTTGTCGGCGATTTATATCCGCTCACCGTCTGGCGGGGTAACTCCGCTGAGTGCGTTTGCGCACATCGAAGAAACCACGGCACCGCTGTCGATCAATCATCAGGGGCAGTTTCCGGTGGTCACGGTCTCGTTCAATCTCGCTCCGGGGGTGGCTCTGGGGCAGGCAGTCGAGGCGATTGACGCCGCGAAGGCGCAGCTCGACCTCCCCCGCAGCATCGATGCCGGGTTCCAGGGAACGGCGGCTGCGTTTCAGGCCTCGCTGGCTAATACGCCACTGCTGATTCTGGCGGCACTGGTCACCGTTTATATCGTGCTGGGAGTGTTGTACGAGAGTTACATTCATCCGGTGACAATTCTTTCGACTCTGCCCTCGGCTGGTGTGGGGGCCCTCGTCGCGCTGCTCTTGTGCGACACCGACCTCAGTGTGATCGCTCTGATCGGGATCATTCTGCTGATCGGAATCGTGAAGAAGAACGCCATCATGATGATCGACTTTGCGCTCGACGCCCAGCGGGGGTTGGGGATGTCGCCGGACGAGGCGATTTATCAGGCTTGCCTGCTGCGGTTCCGGCCGATCATGATGACGACGCTGGCTGCGTTGCTGGGGGGCGTGCCGTTGGCCCTGGGAACGGGAGTGGGTTCAGAACTGCGCCGGCCTCTGGGGATCACGATCATTGGCGGGTTGATTTTCAGTCAGCTGCTGACATTGTATACGACACCTGTGATTTACCTGTGGTTTGACCGTGCTGCGCGACGCTTGGGGTTTAACGCGGCCCGGCAGATTGGGGATGGCGGCCTGGTGGCCGATCCGGAACCTGTGCCGAACGACCTGCTGCCACAACCGTGAAGGACCTGACGAACTGAAAACGTGGATGCCCACGGTGTGGGACGTCCGACGTCATTGCTTAAGAAAACGCTGGTCCGGCGGATGCCGCCGGGCCCGTTGCGGAACACGATCTCATGAGTCTGTCTTCGCCCTTCATTGATCGACCTGTCGGCACCACGCTGCTGACCGTGGCGATCACGCTGGCCGGGATTCTGGGTTACGGGTTTCTGCCGGTGTCGTCGTTGCCGCAAATTGACTTTCCGACAATTTCCGTGAGTGCTTCATTGCCGGGGGCGAGTCCGGAAACGATGGCCTCGGCGGTGGCGACGCCGCTGGAGCGGCAATTCGGACGTATTGCCGGTGTCACGGAAATGAGTTCCATGAGCACGCTGGGTTCAACGTCCATCACGCTGCAGTTCGACCTTGACCGGAATATCGATGCCGCATCTCGGGATGTGCAGGCGGCCATCAACGCGGCTCGCGGGCAGTTGCCGGGCAATTTGCCGAACAACCCCTCCTATCGTAAGGTTAATCCGGCCGATTCTCCGATCCTGATGCTGGCTTTAACCTCGGACAATTACAGCCGGGCCCAGATGTACGACGCGGCGGCCACGATTTTGCAGCAGCGACTGTCGCAGGTCCCGGGGGTCGGGCAGGTCTTCATTGGCGGAGGGGCCAATCCCGGCGTGCGGGTCGATCTCAATCCGACCATTCTGAACCACATGGGGGTCAGTCTCGAAGATGTGCGCGCGGCTCTGAACGTGGCGAATGCGAATCGCCCCAAAGGGCAAATTGCTGACGCAGATCGGACCTGGACTATCGCCGCGACCGATCAACTCTTTGCGGCCGCCGAGTACGAGAAGTTGATTGTTGCCTGGCGGAACGGGGCGCCCATTCGGCTGGGGGATGTAGCCACGGTGACCGATTCGGTCGAGGACATTAAGGCGTATGGAATCGCAAATGGCCGGCCGGCCATTACCGTGATGGTGTTTCGGCAACCAGGGGCCAACATCGTGGCCACGGTCGATCGCATTCGCGAACTGTTGCCGCAACTGGATGCCCAGATTCCCGCCGAGATGGAACTCGAGATTCTGACCGATCGTACCACGACGATTCGCGCATCGCTGCACGATGTCGAGTTCACGTTGCTACTGTCGGTGGGGTTGGTGATTCTCGTGGTGTTTCTGTTTTTGCGCGATGCCCGGGCCACCTTCATTCCCAGCGTGGCGGTACCGGTCTCGCTCATATCGACCTTCGGTGTGATGTATCTGGCCGGCTACAGTCTCGACAACCTCTCGCTGATGGCCTTGACGATTGCCACCGGTTTTGTGGTGGATGATGCCATTGTCGTCATCGAGAATATTACCCGACATCTCGAAGAGGGGATTCCCCCCTTCCATGCCGCGCTGCTGGGGGCTCGTGAAATCGGCTTTACTGTGTTGTCGATCAGCGTCTCACTGGTGGCGGTCTTTATCCCGATTCTGCTGATGAATGGCATTGTTGGACGACTGTTTCGAGAATTCGCCGTCACGCTGTCGGTGGCGATTGGGATTTCCATGGTCGTGTCGCTGACGACCACGCCCATGATGTGCGCCTGGTTGATGAAGCCACACGATTGTCAGCAACGGGGGTGGTTTTACCGGGTGACCGAGCGTTTCTTTAACTGGGTGCTCGCCATTTACGAGAGAACTCTCAGGTTTGTCTTACGGCATCAGTTCAGCACACTGGTTGTGACCATTTTGACGATTGTCTTAACCATCTACCTGTATGTCATCGTGCCCAAAGGGTTTTTCCCGCAGCAGGATACGGGCCGTCTGATGGGGAGTATCAAGGCCGATCAGGACACCTCATTTCAGGCGATGTCGCGGTTAATGCAGGAGTTCAGTGCCGTGGTGTCGGAAGATCCTGCCGTGGCGGGTGTCATGGTCTTTACCGGTGGTGGTGGGGGTGGTGCCAATTCGACCAACTCGGCTCGCATGTTTGTCAACTTGAAACCGGTGACAGAGCGTCGGCAGACCGCGGATGAGGTGATCGCCCGCCTGCGTGGGAAAACGTCCCACATTCCCGGCGCCTCGCTGGGCTTGCAGGCCGTGCAGGACCTGCGCATCGGGGGGCGGGCTTCCAATGCGCAGTACCAGTACACATTGCGGGGCGACAATCTCGACGAGTTGAATCAGTGGAGCCCCAAGCTCGTGCGGGAGATGCGCCAGATTCACGGGCTGACCGACGTCGACACCGACCAGATGAACAAGGGGTTGCAGACACGCCTGAAAATCGACCGGGATACGGCAGCCCGCCTGGGGGTCACACTGCAGCAGATCGACGACACGCTATACGACGCATTTGGCCAGCGGCAGGTTTCGACGATTTACAAGTCGCTGAACCAATACCGGGTGGTCATGGAAGTGGAGTCGCAATTTTGGCAGAATCCCGATTCGCTGCGAAATGTGTACACCCAGGGGGCCAACCGTCAGCAGATTCCGTTGAGCGAATTCTATAAACAGGAGATTCGCAATTCGTCGCTGCAGGTGAATCATTCCGGCCAGTTTCCGTCGGTGACCAACGCGTTCAACCTGGCTCCGGGAACGTCGCTGGGAGAAGTCGTGCCGGCC
>JAFEBR010000255.1 GCA_018242565.1 Planctomycetota bacterium
CCCGCGCATCGCTGTCTGGCATTTTGATTCTGTCTGCCTGGCGTCTTGTCGATAAACAGGAACTGGCGTATCACATTCGCACGACCCGTTACGACGCGATCATCGTCTTCGCGACAGCCATTTCTGCCGTGGCCATTTCGGTCGAGTTCTGCGTGATGATCGGGGTGTTCATGTCGTTCGTGCTGTACGTCCCCAAGGCGGCCCGCGTACACATGACCGAACTGACGGCGACCCCCGAACGGATTGTCCGCGAGCGAATCTCGACGGACCCCGTGTGCAATCGGATCCGGATCTACAGCCTGGAAGGGGAGCTGTTTTTTGGTGCCAGCACCGAGATGGAGGAAAAGCTCGATGAAATCAGCGCGACCGCAGCGCTGGGAGTCCGCGTCATCGTGTTGCGACTTAAGCGGGCCCGCAATATGGACGCCGTCTGCCTCAGCGTGCTCGATCGGTTCATCTCGCAGATGCAGACGGCCAATGTCGCCGTGCTGTTGTGCGGACTACGTCCCGACCTGGTGAATGTCATCGAGGCCAGCGGACTGCTTAAACGGCTGGGACGAGACCACGTGTTTACGTTCGAAGAGACCGGCGCCATCTGGTCGAGCACACTCGAGGCGGTGCGGTTCGCGTATGAAATCATCGGGACAGACGTCTGCAGCAACTGTCCCCGCCATTCCCCCAGCCTCGAAGAACGCGACGGCTGGTACTTCATGATCTGATGGCAAATCGCCGTGGGACAAGTTTTTAACTTGTCAGCGATCGGCCCTCGTCACGCACCGCCGGGTAGTCTGCCCACAGACTGGTCATGCCAACAGGGGCAACGCAGCGAGACGTGCCTGACAAGTTACAAACTTGTCCCACGGAGGGGGACGACCTAAGGTAGCGGAATGCGGTCGCGACATTCCGGTCCCTCACGAGGTGATTGCCCGATGAAATCCTGGTGCCTGGTCTGTATGTTATTTTGCCTGAGCACGGCAGCTTGGGCGACCGAACCTGACGATCCTGCGAAATCGTTGGAAAGTCGTCTTGAGCAACTTACGACAGCCAATTCTGATCTGCGGGCGGATGTCGCCGTGTTTCTGAAGGCTGCGACCTGGGCCCGCCGCTATGACTCCCCGCTGTCGCCGGCCGACCAGGAACTGGTCAAAAAGGCTATAAACTATGGCCTGAAGCGGGCCGCTGCGTTGGCCGAAAATGACACTCCGTGGACAAAAAAAGCCGGCCCCGTCCTGCGAGGCTATGTTTCGGCTGTCGATGGATCCGTTCAGCCGTATGGAGTGATCGTTCCCAAATCTTATGATGGCACGCGGCCGATGCGACTGGATGTGGTGCTGCATGGCAGCACGAAACCACTGGGGATCAGCGAATTGCGGTTTGCATCCCGGTTTGACATGGGGGACGATCAGAAACCAGCGCCCCCCGCAGTCGACTACATTGAACTGCATCCGCTGGGTCGGGTGGAAAACTGTTATCGCTGGGCCGGGGAAACCGATGTTTTCGAAGCGATCGAAGCCGTCTGCCGGAATTATCGGATCGACCGCGACCGCATTGTCTTGCGCGGGATGTCAATGGGAGCCTCGGGGACCTGGCATCTGGGGTTGAAGCATCCTGATCGGTTCGTGGCCCTTGGCCCGTATTGTGGCTATGTCGACACCCATCGGTTTTCCGAGACTCCGATCCCGACCTTTATCAAGGTCGGACCACTCCCCTGGCACCAGGAACAGGGACTGCACATGCTCGACTCGGTGGATTACGCGGCGAATGCCGGTGTCGTCCCGGCAATCGCCGCCATGGGTGACCAGGATGTGTTCTTTCAGGCACACGTCATCATGGCACAGGCCTTGGCGAACGAAGGCCTGGAAATGGTCAATCTGATTTCCAAAGGAACTGGACACGTTATTGATCCCGTTACCCACGCGGAGCAAATGCGACGGATTGGCGAATATTCCGCCCGGGGGCTGGATCACTCCCCACAACAGTTGCGATTTGTCACCTGGACACTGAAGTACAACAGGTGCCATTGGGTCGAACTGCTCGCGCTGCGGCAACATTATGCCCGGGCCGAAATTCGGGCCCAGTTGGGTGACGACGGCCGCCTGGAGGTTTCTCAGATCGAGAACATCACCCAATTCGCCATTCATCCGCCTGTACTGCAGAAAGGAGTCGTGGCGCTGCGAATTGCCGGACAGGAAATCGCGGTGCCGAAATCGGACGAGGCGCTGGTCTTTGCCGTCGAAAGCGGTCAGTGGTCGTGTCGAGGACCGCGCAGCACGGTCGTTCTGACAGGCAAACGCCCGGGCCTGCAGGGACCGATTGATGACGCGTTCACTGCCCCC